>DATIQS010000169.1:0-9961 GCA_035470605.1 Fibrobacteraceae bacterium | reverse complement strand
AACAATCATGGACTGGGCAATCACCGCCTCGCCGATTGCGTCAATCAGTTGGTCTAGACGTCCAACAGGAACTCGAACGGATTCCTCGACACCTTGGAGCTGGGCCTGTTGTTTGGCTTGAACCTGGGCTCCTAGAGCCTGTCCCAAAGAGCGCGGGGAGACCCCCTCATCGGTCATCAGAATTTCTCCGACCTTTCGTGGATCCCCGCCTTGTTGTTTTTTCAGGGCCTCGTCCACCTTCGTGGCGGGGACAAGATCGGCTTGTACCAGAATTTCTCCCAATTTTGCCTGTGGAGGAGCCGTGATGGGTGCTGTAGACTCGTTGGTTGGATCCTGATGTAGCCGTTGAAGCAATGTGTTTAGAGCTGCAGGCAGGGGAAGATGCTCGGAACGCAGAGCCGCCTCCACCCGGGAAACAAGCTCTTTGAGACAGTCGGAACAAGTCAGAAGCAAATCCGTATGTGCCGGGGTCAGAATCAACTGTCGGTTGCGCGCTTTGTCCATGAGGCTTTCCATGGCATGCGATAATTTTTGGATCTCCGAAAGTTCCAAGAAGCCCGCGAGGCCTTTAATGGTATGGCAAGCGCGGAACACGGCGTTTAGTGGCTCTTCCTGTGTCGGTTCCGTCTCCAAATCCAGGAGGCGGGTTTCCAGGGTATGGATATGCTCATGGGCTTCCGTCACAAAGTCGGTATAGAAACTCGCGTCAAGGTGGGGGAGAATACGAATGGGGGAATCCTCTACAGGCGTTATTTTTATTGCTGGAGAATTCGATTGGCTTTCTTCGTTTGGTTGTTCGCTTTCTTTGGGAATGCCTAAAAGTTGATATTCGTTTTCTGTAACGGGCTGTGGTTTTCCTGCTGATAGGGCTGGGAATACGGAAATCATCCAGTCCTTAAATCGAAGCATGGGATCCATGCCGAGCTTATTGGACAAAAACGAATCTTCGATATGATGGAGCAGGAGAGAATAGTCGGCGAGGCCGAGAACGCCAAATTCGCCTTTTAGGGTATGCAAATAGCGACGCACCTCTTCTCGGGCAGCTTGGTTCCCCTTTTCGATTTCTAGAACATAGGCTTCAAAGTCTTCGAGCTGTAGACGCTGGTTGGCAATGAATTTGTTGATGAGATCCAAATCGAGTTCCAGGGGCGCTTCTTCATCAGATGTGGCCTGAGGGGGAGCATCGGGTTCTGTTTTTCCTGGAGCCGCCGTCGGGAGTTGCTCCACTGCTTTGAGCATTTTCCCCAGCACATCATTGAGCTTAATGATCAGACCATCCATGGATCCATCACTCAGAATGGCGGTTTCCACCATTTTGCGTACGCGAGCACATTGCTGCTGTAAGGCGGATGGCGCTCCCGGCAGATTCGACACATCATCGAGCCTGGGGAACAGATCTGTTAACGTTGTGAGGTCTCCTGGCCGCAGGCGTTCCATGCACGCTTGCAAAGTTTCCCGGCATTGTTCTGGCTGCATTCCCACGGCCGCTCCCTTCCTTCCTGGCTGGCTTGGTTTGGGAAGATTGTAACGATCCTTATCAAAATCTGCAATATTCTTTTCTGGAAAATTGTAGGAGATGCTCTAAAATCCAAAAAGCCTCAAGTGCCTCAAGAATATAAAGACAGGATCAAAAGACCCGGAAATGATTCCGGGTTACAAACAAACTAAGTTTGGAATAAAATTAGAAGCGGAACAGAATGATTGAGCCGGCTACGCAGATCGCTCCCAACGCAAGGGCAATGTTGCGTCGTTGCTCAAAGCCAGTTTTTTCGCTTTGAAGGTCGTTGTAGCTGGAGGTGACCCCTAGGCCCGTTGGTTCCAATGATGCATCCGGGGTGGAGACAAAGCCCGGCGCGTTTGCTTCCACCCACTGAATCTTGTCCAGGCGGTCATTGAACTCAATGTGCTGATAAACACCATATCCGAGGAGAGCGACGGCACCAATCGCTGTAGCCCAACCGTATTTCGTGTATTCTCCAGATCGTTGATCATCCTCATCAATTCCTGTGTCAATATGCCGAACGCTTCCGTCGTCTTCATCTTCGGAGTATTCGTCATCCTCCACGACTCTTTTCTTTTTCTTTTTTTTGTGCTTTTTATGTTTCTTTTTTTTCTTGACAGGGGTCGTCGTCTGGTCCTCGTAGGCGGAGGTGCGGGTCAGTGCTGTAGAGGATTGCGTTTCATCTGTATTGGTTTGTGCAACACGGGTTGTCGCTGCAGCCATAACGCGATTCGCGTTGGCGATGGAGTCCTGTCGTGCACGTTCTGCCTTTCGTGCCAGCTTCTGGGCTGCTGCGATAGAATCCTGTCGTGCCTGCTCTACTTTTTGTGCTGTAGCCGTTTGGAGCCTAATTCTGCGATCCTTGTTCCAGGGATCGGCCAGGGCTTTTGTTATCGCGGCGTCTTCTCGAGAAATACGGGGTTCTTCGGGCATTGAGGCGACGTAGGCTTTAAACAGAGCCCCTGCTTCTGCGAGTTTGGCCGTTGCTGCATGCCCAGCGGTGGGGGGGAGAAATTCAATGTTGATATCCTTGACGTCGGCGGGTTCATCTTCCACGAAGATCATTAATTCGTGGACGGCGACCATTTGTGGCTTTCCCGAGGGATCCTTGAATCCAACATCAAAATAAGAGAGGATCACACCAATGTCATCCGGCATGATATCCAAGTCCGATGTCTGTGGACCTGCGTTCACCTTACCCCGCACAATGATGTGCCATGGATCAAATTCGGAGCGGAATTCAAAGGCTCGAAACCCCTTCTCCTGCTTGCCGAAGGTTAAAAAGCCACCATCGAAGCCTTGAAATTGAAGCTGTGGCGTGTTTTGGGCAAACAAGGTGCCCACAAAGGCCAGAAAGAAAACAATTATACGGGAAATTTGGGCCATGGCGGCATCTCCAAATGAAGCGTTCGCATAATGGGCGTTAATATAAGTTTTTCCACCACAATCAACCGAAGAAGAGGGCCTTTGCCGCCTCAAACATTGCGTCTTTTTCTTCCGGGGTACGGGTTTCCGTATAGATTCGCACTTTAGGTTCTGTGCCCGAGGGGCGGATGAGCATCCAGGAACTGTCAGCAAAGATGACTTTTGTGCCGTCTAGAGTCAAAAGCTGCTTCACGGTTTTGGGGACATTTCCAATTTGAATGGTCATGCCTGGTTGCGCTTTCTCGGCGATAGCCTTGACCTTCGCGGTGAGGGGGACGCCCACCAGGGATTTGTCCACTTCGAAACCCGAGCGTTGCGGGTATAGGCGGCCGTATTCGCGGTAGAGGGCGTCCAGGTATTCGCCGAGGTTTTTGCCGGTGACCGCCATGATTTCCAGGGCGAGGAGCAGGCCGAACTGGGCATCCTTTTCCAGGGTGTTGTTCAGGCCGGAAATGCCATCGGACTCCTCGAAGGCGACCAGAGCTTTTTCCTTGGCACCTCGCCGGAGGTATTTGCGGAAATTCTTGAACCCTACCGGGGTTTCGGCGACCTTGCGTCCCAAACCTTCGGCGATGATGTTTACAAAATTGGAGGTGGCGACGGACTTGGCGACGACCCCTTTCTGCTTGCGCCAGGTGGCCATGTAATGGAAGGCGATGGCGCCGAAGGCGTTCATGTCGATTTCCCGGGTGCCATCGTAGAAGCGCACGCGGTCACCGTCTGGATCAAAAATAACTCCGAGGCGGTACCAGGATTTGGAGGCATCCAGGATGCGCCGCACCCCTTCCAGATTTTTGGATGAGGGTTCCGGGGCAATGCCACCGAAGAGAGGATCTGTTTCGGTGCGGAGGTTTACCAGGCAGGTGGGATTGTCCAGCAAGAATGCGGGACGGCCGCGGGTGCTGCCATGCACATAGTCCACCACCAGGGTCAGGCGGCCACTTTTTACGAGGGACTGGATGCGGGAGAATTTGATGGTACCCTGTTTGATGAGGAATTCCCGGTACACCTTGAGGATGTCGAAGCGTTCCCAGGCGAGAGCTTCGATGTCCACAGGTTCCCAGACGTGGCTGGACATCATTTCATTGGAAAGCTGTGTGATCACGTTGGTGATTTCGGGGCCAGCAGGACCGCCGTCGGCAGGGTTGAATTTGATGCCGTTGTAATGGCTGGGGTTGTGGGAGGGGGTCATGTTGACCGCACAGGCCGCGCCCAGCATTTCCACTGCGGCGGAGAACTCCGGGGTGGAGGCTTCGTCGGCGTAGAGGACTTTGACGCCTGCCTTCAAGAATTGGTCAGCGACCATGGCGCAGAATTCGTGGCCGAGCAGACGGTTGTCATGGCCGATCACCAGGCCGCGTTTTTGCAATTCTTCGAAATTTTTGATCCCGAGGGCCTCGAACATTTTGGTGTCTGCTTCGCGGTAGAGCCGCACCAGGGCTTTGCCTACGACCTGCAGGTTGCGCAACGTGAATTCGGAGCCGATTTCCGCGCGCCAGCCGCTGGTGCCAAAGGACACCTGGGCTGGGGTTTGGGATGTACGGGCTGCGGCCATGACCTGGTCGAGCAGGCCTTGGCCTGCGGGCAGGGCGAAATCGGGGGATTGGATCTGTTTCCAAAGGGCGGTGATGTTTTCCATGGGGAAAAATTTAGTAACGCGGAAACCGGTGAAGTCCGGGTGAGCCTGGATTTCCTGCGAATGTCCTCTAGGCCTCTCTAATCAGCTCTTTTCTCCACCTTTTTCAGGCTCAAGGCAAGCAGGGCCGCGCAGAAGGGAAGCCAGACCAGGCCTTGCAGAACAGGCACGGCACCCCAATGATCAATGGCCCATCCGGTGATTCCCACTCCGAGTCCGCCAATTCCGATCCCGAGGCCCAGCATTAGCCCGGAGGCCAACGCCGCGTTTTGTCCCACGGCATCCTGCGCCAAAATCACCGTGATGCTGAAGGAGCCCAGAAGCAGGGCGCCCGCCAATCCCAGAATGATCAGGGAATACGTCGATTCGGGGCTTAGGAGATAGGTCATCAACAAGGGGCTGGACAGCGCGAGCGTCAACACCAAGAGCCAATTCACACGGGTCTTGCCGCGGATTTTGTCCCAGAAATAGCCTCCCAGGAGACCTCCTGCGGCGCCTGTGGCGAGCATCAGGAACAGGAGCCGTCCCGAGGAATCTAAAGGGATTCCCTTGGCCTTGTGGAAGAGCGGCAAGAAGGAGATCAGGCTGAAATAGGTCCAAGAGCGGAGCGAAACCACCGAGAGGATTTTCAAAAGGGGACGCAGGGCGGATTTCAGATTTCCCAGGGTGGGCGGGGCTTTTTTTATTTGTGGGGCCCCGCCATTTTGGGGGATGGCGAGCCAGACGAGGAACGCGGCGACGAATCCCGGGACAAAAAGATAGCGGGTGGCTGGGAGGCCATAGCGTTGCAGGTAAGGGACAAGGAGGAGCGGAGCCAGGGCTACCCCGACATTGCCCATGGAAATGAAAAATCCCATCCAGAAAGCCTTGCGGGTTCCGCCCAGGCGCGCCACCATCGCGGATGCCTGCGGATGGAAGGCCGCAGTCCCCAAACCAGAAAAAAGGGCCAGGACGACAAGGAGTCCATAGGAATGGACGACCCCGGTGAAGGATAGCAACAGGGCCATCCACGCGGTGCCGAGATAGACCAGCCAGTTCTGGTGAAAGCGGTCCACCAGGTATCCAAACACGGGCTGAATCACGGAGCTCGTCAACGTGAATATGGACATCAGAAGGGCGCTTCGTTGGACAGAAAGCCCCGATAAGACGAGCAGGGGCAAGGTCGCCGGCAGGAAGTTCATGTACCAGTCGTTCACCACATGGGAAAAGGAAAGGGCGAGGATTTGCGCGGTCGGACTTTTCTTGTGAGTTTCCATGCCCCTAAATTAAGAGCGCCTTGCGGTTTTGGGAATGGAGGCTTTTGCCAACTTATAGCACAAAATGATCATAAACCTAGATTCCACAGTTGACTGGGCTGACTCGCCCACGATCTCATGTTTTTCAATGACTTGCTCCTCATTTCGTCACACACATTGCACACAAGTGCCAGATGGCACGACTGCGCTTGTTGGCAAACAAGCCCAAATGGTTGGGGGCATGGGTGCACCCAACAATTCCTGAAAATCCATGATCTTGAGCAAACTCTATCCTTCCCAACTACGGGCTTTAGGGTGAACAATTTTTCGCTATAATTTTTCGCATGGATGTGCTTGAGCCTGCACTCAGGAAATACGAGGAATTGCCCAATCCTGAATTGGGAATCCATGTTGCCCACCGCAGGGGGATCTGTTCCGGCCCCATTTTTGAAAGGCACTGGCATGATCATCTCCAGTTCATTTTGTTCGAGAAGGGGGAATCCATCTTGCATGGTCACCAGGGTGCGGTCCTGTTGAAAGCGGGAGAACTCGCGGTGATCAATTCTGGCGAGATGCATTCCATGGATGAGGTCTTTTATCGGAACCATGCGCCTCTTCCCCTCGATTTCGTGATTCTGAAAATCAGCCCCCGGTTTTTGCTGGGGCCTTTTCTGGAACCTATGCTGGATTTGCATCATGTCTTTGTCAACAAGGTCGCGGCGGACCCGTTCCCCGCGCGGTGCATTTATCAAATCCTAGACGAGTTCAACCGGAAGGAAACGGGATGGGAACTTTCCGTCCGGTCATGCGTGTTGGCGTTGATGGCCCATCTGATGCGGCATCATGTGGATCAGGTTCTCAGCGACGAAGCCTCCGGGAAACAACAGATGCGCTGGCGTTGCATGGGCTCCGTGCTTGAATATGTGGAAGAACATTTCGCGGAGGAGCTTCCCCTGTCCCGGTTGGCGGAAATCGCTTGTCTGAGTCCGGCCCATTTTTGCCGCAATTTCAAAAAGCTGACGGGATTCACCACCCGGGATTATCTGATGAATCTTCGGGTCCGCAAGGCAAAGGAGCAACTGCGGGAAACGGACAGGCCGGTTGCGGAGATTGGCGGCTCGGTGGGGTTTCCAGACAGCAACTATTTCAGCCGGGTCTTCCGAAAATCCGTCGGTTGCTCGCCGAAAGAATTCCGGAATCTGGCGAACCGGACTACGGCCAAAGGCTGAGTCTTTGGGCTTGGAACTCAGGGCTCCTGCCAGTGGACATCTGCGGGTTCCGCCGGAAGAGGGGAACCAGTTTGGCGCGCCTGCTCCAGGGCTTTGGATTTGGCGGGATCATACCACCAATAGGTAATGATGGCATCTTCCCGGTTGAATTTGTCCAAAACCGAGGCCGGGTGTCCGAAACAGTTCCAATAAAGTAAACGGTGGTTGTCTGCCTGCCAGAGCAGAATGTAGGGGAGTTGATTTGTCAGACGAGTGTCGATCGCTCGGTCGATTTCGTTTCGTTTTCCAAGATCCATTTCTGTTTTCTGGGCGTTGATGAGGCTGTCCACCAGAGAATCCTTTAGGCCGGGGTAATTGTTAGACCCCTTTTCGTCGGCTGTCGCGGAGAACCAGGATGCCTCGGGATCGCGCAATCGGCTAGCCCCCCATGCGGCCCAGTACATATCATAGTCAAACTCATCTAGACGTTTGGTGAGACTGGACCACGCCATTCGTTCAATACGAGCGTCAATCCCCACCGCTTTGAGATCTTCCACGTATTTGGCAAGGTGGCGTTGATCTTCGGATTGGGTGAGGAAGGTGATGGTGAAAATTTGTCCATCCTTTTCCAGCATCCCATGGGGGTTGACATGATAACCTGCAGCGGCGAGCAAGGCCCTCGCGCTGTCTGGTTGATAGGAATAGATCGGGGCGTTAGGGTTTTGGTTTCCAGGGAAAAGATCTGGTACATAGCTATTTAGCAGGAAATACTGGTTGAACATGTATTTCTCGTTCATTAATTGACGATTCAGCAGGAGCGCCAAAGCTTGGCGTACACGGAGGTCCTGAAATTTTTTCAGACGCAAATTAATGGCGAAACCTTGAAAACCGATGGGTTCCTGATTGAAGACGCGTTGGCGAACCACCCAGTTCTTTTGCACCGCCTCAAAGTCTGTCTGTTTTGCCCAGATGGATGCCGTATAAATCGCGTAAGCATCAAAGTCGCCCTTTTTCAAAGCCTCCAGTGCCTTTGTTCGGTCTTCCATGAAACGATAGCGGATCGTCTGAAAATTGTATTTCCCTGTGTTATAGGTTTTGATCCGTCCCCACCAGTCATCGCGGCGGGATAGTTCCAGAAAGCGATCCTTTTGCAATTGTTGGAGACGATAAGGACCGCTAACCACAGGGAATTCAAAGCGAACCTCATCGAAATTTTTCCCCTGCCAGATGTGCTTGGGGAAGGCTACCATCCCGGAGGCTTCCCAAAAATTTCCCCAGTGAGCTTCTTTTGCGGAGATCGAAATTGTGTGTTCGTCGATAACTTTTGGTCGTTCGAATCGAGAAAGACCCACTTTGAAGATGGGCGTCAGATGCTTGGGATTCATGATCACGTCATAATAGAACTGGACGTCCTCGGCCGTGATGGGTTGGCCGTCGGACCATTGGGCCGCTGGATTAATATGAAAGGTATAGGTCTTTCCATCCGCGCTGGTTTCCCATTTGTCTGCAAGAATTCCTACAGGGCGATCCTCCGTGGAATGGAGAGCGACCAGAGGTTCAAAGAGGAGTCCCATAATCTCCGCAGAGAAGGAATTATAATCCTCCCACATATTGAGAGATTTGGGCATCGCGCCCCCCCAGAGGTTGATTGTGCCGCATGGAATGGCTTGGGGAGACGCAATCGGATCTGCTTCTCCTTGGGTGTTCGCCATGACAGAAGGCTCTGGGCAGGATTGAACTTTTCGAGCATCTTCTTTCTGACATCCAGAAAGAAAAATGAACGAAAGAAAAATGAATGAAAGAGAAAAAAAGCGTTTCTTGAGCATATGGAAAATCTAAGAAATAGCTAGGTTATGTGCTGCGATGTGGATGGCATACAATGAAATGATCCTTTCGTGAGAGGCAGAGGTCTTTTGTGGTTTCTGAAATTTGGAAGCGGATTGACCAGGTTTATGCGGACTGGCCATTTTTAACGATTCAGAAAATTCGAATTTTTGTCGTTACCCTTGGCTTTCTTACCTTGCTGCTTATCGGACTGACGGCCCTTGATCTTGGGTGGCACCATATCCCCATTGGGCTGGTGCTCGTGATGAATCTCTCTTATTTGCCTTTTTTTGTCTTGGGGCTTGTCTTTACGTTACGGGGCTTTTTTGAAAAAGTGGTTCCCTGGGTCTTGATTGGGAGCCTTTTTGTCATGGTTTCTGATAGTGTTGTCGTGGGACTGAGTGTGAATCCAGAAGAATTTTACCGCTTTGCTTTTCTCTCCTTTATTCCCTTGTTGGTGAGTGGGGCTTTATTTTCTGGGCGGCGTATGTTGCTTGTCCTTTGGGGTGTCTCTTCGGTTTGGTTTCTTTTGTATTGGAAATTCTTTTGTTTTGGCCTTTCTCCAGAACTTGTGCGTCAAAGCATGGATCTGGCGATCTTTGGAGTGGTTTCCCTTGGGGCTTTGACTTTTCTGACCTACGGGCTGGCTTTTCTGTTTGAACTTGCCACAAAGAAGTCACAGGAACAGATGGCGGAAATTCAGGAGATGAATGCCTGTTTGGAGTGCCGCGTACAGAAAAGGACCCGGGAATTGGAGGACGCACGGGACATGGCCCAACAAGCCACGCAAGCAAAGAGTGAGTTCTTAGCCAATATGAGTCATGAAATTCGTACGCCCTTGAATGGAATTCTGGGTATGGCTCAACTGATGGCGAAAAAGAATCCGCAGAGCGAGGAACGTGAGCTTTTGCAGGTGATTTTGGATTCAGGCCATCATTTACTTTCCGTGATTCAGGATGTGCTGGACTACTCCAAAATTGAGGCAGGACGCCTGGAGATGGACTGTGCTCCATTTCCGTTGGAACAATTGCTGGCGACGGTCAGTCATGTGGTGGGGGTCCGCGCTCAGGAGAAAGGTCTTGAGTTTCGTATGCATGTGGACTCCCGGATCCCTCCCTGGCTGCTGGGGGAT
>DATIQS010000168.1:0-6114 GCA_035470605.1 Fibrobacteraceae bacterium | reverse complement strand
GCGCTCTCCTGCGTACTCAGTGGAGTATATGTCTCCGTAACCAAGCAAAGCTTTCCTCAGCTGAGGATATGTGCCAGTAACGGCTAAAGCCTAACTGGCATATCAGGACGGAGATATCATCAAAACAAACAAATTCGTCCTCAGCCGGCCGTTTTGCCTGATTCTATTCTCTTCGGAGAATGACTTTTTTTGAGGATCACCTAATCTTGGAGTATGCGTCAGTCCAAAAAAGGCCAACAAATTGAGCGCCATTCGCGCAGTGCTGTTCCTTTTGCATATCCCCTTACACCCCCGCGTGGCACGAAGGTTGCTGAATCATCAACGTCTCTCGCTGCTACTGCCGCGGCTCATGTCATTTTGCGCAAAAATTTGAAGAACCTGCTTCGTCTCCAGAAATTTCCCACTTTTGAAAAATTTGCCCACGAATGCGGTATCCCCAAGTCCACGCTATCTCAGATTTTGAATCACACTCGTGATCCGCGCCTCGGTACTTTGGAGCAAATTGCGAAGGCCCTTCGGCTACGTGTTCCCGATCTCTTCCAACTCCCGGATCCCCTGCCGTGGGATTGGAATGATCTTTAAAAAATATCCCGCAGTTGTACACAAAGAGAGCTGTGCTAGTAACGGCTAAAGCCATATGGGCATATCAGAACGGAGATATCATCCAACTGACCGGCACCAACCACGGTCATTTCGTTTCGCAACATAAGCCTACCTTGGATATGTCTCCTGCCAATTGCAATCCGTTGGCGTTGTTTTACGGAATGTATGCATAGCTCAACGGCTTTAAGCTTTGCTTGTTTGCCGGGTGTGATGCCCTGTGGGTACGGCGCATTTGGGGGGGACGGGGGCGTGGAGGGGGCACAAAGGATCATGGGCGAGTCGGCCCGGCCAACTACGGAATCTAGGATTATCATCCAAGGCCATTGCTACCTTTGGAGAAATGATTCGTTCGTTAGCTCGACGTTGGCATGGAGCACCCGCAGATTTGCGCTTGCTCCTTTTGGCTGTCGCTGGTTTCGGTTTAGCGGATTCCCTGTTTAGCGCTGTTTTCAACAACTATCTGGAATTCCGCTTCCATTTGGATGGCTTACGGCGTACCTTGTTAGAATTGCCCCGGGAATTGCCGGGTTTATCCGTTGCCTTCGTATCCGCATTATTCGCCTTTCTTCCTTCTCGGCGTTTGGCGGCCGTAGCAGGACTGGTCGGCGCTGTGGGGATGCTTTGCCTGAATTTCTTTTCCCTGGATTTCTTCTGGATGACTCCGTGGCTTTTCCTCTATAGCTTGGGTCAGCATTTATTCCTTCCTCTGAACCAGTCCATCAGCATGGATTTGGCTCGAGAAGGGAAAATGGGCCAGCGTCTGGGACAGGTCAATGCTTTGCGGAATGCGGCGGCCATTGGAGGATCGGCGGTCGTCTTCGTGGGGTTTCATTTCTTGAATATGGGATTTGCAGCGACGTTTTTGCTAGCCGCAGGTAGTCTCGTCCTAGCCGGAATCGCCTTGTGGCGGATGTCTCCCGGGATTCGCCAACCGCATAAGGCCCACCTGGCTCTACACCGAGAGTATGGACGCTACTATGCCCTTTGCGTTCTATTTGGGACTCGGAAACAATTGTTTCTCACCTTCGCTCCTTGGGTGCTGGTTTCCGTATTTCAGCAGTCCACCTCTATGATCGCTCGTCTGCTCACCATTGGTGGCGTTGTTGGCATTGTGGTGCAGCCTTGGGTCGGACGTATGGTGGATCGCCTAGGAGAGCGTTTTGTGCTCTCTACTGAAGCGATTGCGTTGGTGTTTGTTTGCACTGGGTATGCTCTCGCCAAACACGTATTCTCTCCATCCGTGTCCCTTTTGGTTGTATGTCTCTGTTTTTTGCTGGATCAGACCTTGATGAGTTTCGGGATTGCCCGTTCCACCTATTTGAAACGCATCGCAACCGATCCGGCCCATGTTTCCCCGACCCTGACCATGGCGGTCAGTATTGATCATGTCTTTTCCATTGCGATTGCCTTGTTGGGGGGCGTTCTCTGGCGACATTTTGGTTTCCAGTCCGTTTTTATCGCGGGGATTGGGATTGCGTTGCTCAATTGGCTGGTCGTACAAGGAATCCAGGATCCGAAGTCCACGAATCCCAATCCGACACGCGGAAACGCGCTCGCGCTTGCGTTGATGGTTCTCCTGATCGGCACGTTTCTCGCCGCAGTGGTGCTCCATGGAACGGGACAAGGGGCCACTCTTGCACAGCGCGCGCAACGCCAATACCAAGCCCGCATGGTTGCGGAGTCCTCGATTCAGATGAAAGCCTGGGAATATGTGTTCGTCGCAAGCGATAGTGGCGTTCCTTCGGGCTTTTTACGCCAGGTTCCTGGAATTCAATACCAGGCCCCCTCTTTAGATACCACGGGACTCTGGTTACATATCGAGGCCCAGGGTGTCTTTATGGGCTGTACCTCTCACGTCGCCGCGGAACTCGGGAAAATGCGACACCCAGTAGCCTTCCACTATGCGGTCCGAACCGTGGATACGATGGCTCAATTCCAGCAGGGAGGTTTGCAAGTGTCGGGCCCTGTTCTCCTAGGGTCTGCAAGTGTCATTCCAAGCAGCACAAAAATTCTCCAACAAGCAACCAAAGTAGCCGAATCCCAATGGTCTTTCTGGACGGCCCAATTGAGCAATCTGTTTGACCCGGAGTCCTTGCAGCATTGTGAGGGGTGTCTTGCAGGGAACCAGCATCTTTGGGCGGATGATGCTCTCTGGGGGACTGATACGATCCGGGTCGAAAATGGGGATTTAAGGGCGGATCTTTCCAGCCGCGATGGTTCCATGACGCATCTGCGAGGGAACCACTGGCTCATGGTACAGGGTGACATCGAGATTAGTGGGGAAGCTCGTGTGGATTCCCTGACGCTCCTTTCCGAAGGTGATGTGACGCTCCATGGACCTCTGCAAATTTCCCATTTGAACGTCTTTAGTAAGGGAGGAATTACGATTGAGGGCGCCCCTCAGATGGAAGCAATGCTTCTGGCGCAAGGCGATATTACCCTTGGGGATGACGCGATCTTTCTCCCTTGGTCCTTCGCCATGACGACCCATACTTCCAGCGCTTCGATTTCTGGAAATGGGTGGATCACCTTTTCGGGGAAGGCGCGCTTCACCGGCTATGCCATTTGTTCCGACGCCGACGCGGGAATCGTGGTTCGAGACCGAGCCAAACTCCTGGGGGCAGTCTATTCCCTTGGCTCTGTCCGCAACGATGGGTTTATCGGTGGCGTCACGGTTGCACAACGTCTGATTTGTCAGGATTCTTCTACAACGAATTGTCCCGGCACCGGGGAATTCATGCGCGATAGTCTTCCCCCAGATTTTCCACAGCTCCCATCCATGTCCTTCGGTGAGAAGAAGGCTTTGGCGGCTGTTCGTTGGAGGACTCTGTGAAGAGCCGAGGATTCACCTTAGTCGAGGCTTTGGCGGCCTTGCTGGTGCTGGTGATTGGTTTTTCTGCGCTCTATTTCTGGTTTTTGGGGGCGGGAATCCTTTCGGCTCGCGACCGCACCCGTACAGAAGCTCAACTCCTTCTGGCAGGAACGGCAGAACAGCTTATTGCTAGGCCGATTTCCGTCGTGGATTCCCAATGGACGGAGGTGCTCAATCAGGACACGTTCTCCCTGACCCTGGATGTTCTGGACAGCGGAGATTATCGCAAAATTGCCGACTCCCTAGAGATCGCCTCCGTCCGCTCCGACCGATTTGTTCAACGCCCCCCTGAAGCGTCGTTGCATCTTTGTACCGAGTCCTCCCGGCATGCACAGTACTGCACCTCTCTTTATTTCGTCGTTGGAGGGGTTTTGCATGTTATTCCCTAACCGAAAGGGCTTTACCCTAATTGAACTGCTGGTAGCCACCACGATCGCCTCTCTAGCCTGCACGATGGCGGTCAGTCTATGGTTCGGCCTGCACCAAACGGTGCTGCGCCGGGAAACGCGTAATTTGGAAAATTTGGCAACCCAAACAGGCCTGCTTGCTCTTCAGGGCCGAATGCAACGTGTGGAATCGCTTCTGGAACTCGGTTCGGATCGTCTGCTATGGCAAACAGACAATCATCAAGATACCTTGGACTGGTCCAGCGACAGTCTCCTGCTGAACGGGCATTCCCTGTTCCCCTCCCCTTTGGAAAACGTTGAGGTTCAGCTTCTGGGCCCCCGTTGGGATGAGGATTCCCTTGAGTCCTACGCCGATTGGGACAGTTTGGATCTCAACAACGATCAGCAGTTGGATCAAGACGAAATGGATCTGGACTTTTCAAGAAGCTGGGATCGCCAGGAATTGCAGCGCGCTTCCATGATCTCGATCCATCTCACGTTCTCTGATGGAGCCACAGCCCTGATACAACAGGCGCTACGATAGCTGGAAAAAAGGGTAAACTTTCTATATTCAGAAAAAATTGATACGACAGGTGTGTATGGCCAGAATTAATCCGCACTATCCAAAGCTCAAGGCTGGTTATCTTTTCCCCGAAATTGGCCGACGGGTTCGTGCCTACCAGGCTTTTCACTCAGACCAAAAAATCATCCGCATGGGAATTGGCGATGTCGTCCTTCCTATTCCTGAGGCTGTGCGTATCGCCATGCACAAGGCGGTGGATGAAATGGGAACTCTATCGGGTTTTCATGGATATGGCCCGGAGCAGGGGTACAATTTTTTACGTGAGGCGATTGCTCAGGAATATAAGGAACGCGGTTCTCAGGTCAACGCCGATGAAATCTTCATCTCCGATGGTTCCAAATGCGACACAGGCAACATTCAAGAGATCTTTGCCCAAGATTCCCGGATCGCACTCACCGATCCCGTTTATCCGGTCTATGTGGACACCAATGTAATGGCCGGTCGTACTGGGGAACTGAAGGATGGTTGTTACGCGGGCATTGAATATCTGCCCATGCACGCAGGGAATGGCTTTGTGCCTCCCCTCCCCGCCAATGCCCCCGAAATCATCTACCTCTGTTCTCCCAACAATCCCACGGGCACGGTGATGAGCCGAGAGGAGCTGATCAAGTGGGTGCAATATGCTAAGACCCACGAAAGCATCATTCTGTTTGATGCGGCTTACGAAGCCTATATTCAGGACCGCTCTCTTCCCCGTTCCATTTTTGAAATTCCAGGAGCTCGTGAGGTTGCCATTGAATTCCGGAGTTTTTCCAAGACGGCAGGATTCACGGGTCTCCGTTGCGGTTTCACAGTGATCCCCAAAGAATTGATGGGAACAGGGCCAGACGGTTCTAAGGTCCTGCTGCAATCCTTGTGGAATCGGCGTCACACGACAAAATTTAATGGCGTATCCTATCCCGTACAGCGAGGCGCCGAAGCGGTGTTTTCTCCCGAAGGCAAAGAGCAAATTCGTTCCTTGGTTGCCTATTATATGGAGAACGCCAGGTTGCTTCGGGAGGGCTTGCAGGAGCTGGGCTTCGATGTTTATGGTGGAGCGGACTCCCCTTATATCTGGCTACGGACCCCAATGGATTCGTGGGCCTTTTTTGATCATCTCCTGAATTCCATTCAGGTTGTCGGGACTCCTGGAGCTGGTTTTGGTCCATCAGGGGAGGGTTACTTCCGACTTTCCGCATTTGCTTTGCGCGAATCGGTTCATCAGGCTTTGAACCGACTTTCCAAACTTTTTCCCAAGCGGTAGACATGAGTACAGGCACTGGAATGCAACGGGATCTGACCTCGCAAGAGGTGGCGGAGCTTCTGTTTTCCTACACGCCCAAAATCGCTGGAGAAAAGGATCTGGATCATCTCCTTATTCTCATGGCCAATCTGGGGCGTAAACTTGTGGTGGCAGATCGCTGCTCCCTGTGGCTTTTGGATGAGACTAAGGAGGAATTGTGGACACGCGTCGCTCATGGCGTTCCAGAAATTCGTATGCCCGCAAGCAAAGGCTTTGCAGGGGATGCCGTTCGCACAGGTGAAGTCATCCTGATCAATGACGCCTATAATGACCCTCGCCACAACGCAGAAATCGACCGTAAAACAGGATATCGCACCAAAGCGATGATCGTCATTCCCATTCGTACCGCCAACGGTAAGACATTCGGAGCATTCCAGGCGATTAACAA
>DATIQS010000167.1:0-4776 GCA_035470605.1 Fibrobacteraceae bacterium | reverse complement strand
GAGTTGCGGAGCCAGCTCTGGAACGAACGGAAGCCATTGTTCAAGAATGGGGGCGAGCCGCTTGCCGCAAGGATATCCGGCGGCTTTCCAGATCTTCTCGATGGCTTTCAGGAAGTGCGGCTGCCCGAACTTCCTGGCTGGGCCGGGTTTGCGCGCGGGCTTGTCTTCCGCCTTGCGTGCGCGGATCCGCTTCGGCCGTCTGGCGGATTTGTTCAGTAGGCCGATCGCGGTCTTGCGGTGGTAACCACAGACTTCGCAGAACTCGTCCAGGATCGCCGTCTTGCCTCGCCTGTCCGAGTCGCGGTACCGCTTCCAGATCGCCTCTAGATAGGCCTTCCTTTCCGCCTTTCCCATATGCCGTTTCCTTCAAAGTTGGGTAATGTTCCAATTTGAGGTAACGAAGCGTTTTGGACTAGGCTTAGGTAAGAATTATTTTGAGGCAATTCGCTGGACGACCTTTTCCTTGGAACCCAGCCCGGCTTTGACTAAGTTGCAATATATGGTGAAAAAACGCCTGTCCAAGGCTTTGAAAAAAATGGCGGCGGGCCTTTTGGCTGGCGTTGCTATGGGCTTTTTGGTTTTTGCCGCATCCCATATGAATGGCGCACTTCCTCGTTATATCGAACGTTTAGAACGAGTGTTCTATGACTTGAGTTTTAAATTCAACTACGTGTACAATATTGATCAGTGGATCGCCCAGCCGGATTCAGGGGTGCAGGCGGATTCCACTAGTGAACCGCGGATTGAGGTGGTTGATATTGATGAACGCGCCTTGTCCAAGCTGGGTTCCTACAATACTTGGCCTAGGACACATCATGCAGATGTTGTACGTTATTTGACGGAGGGTGGGGCTTCTTCCATCACCTTCGATATTCTGTTCAAAACAGCGGATTTCGGTAAGCGGGATGCGGAGAATGCTCTTGAGGTTATGCGCAAGGTCTATCCTCGTGAAAACTGGGACCGTCATTTTCCAGCCATCCGTTCCGCTTATAATCATGATTCCGTTTTAGTGCAGGCGGTTCATGACGCGGGGAATGTGGTGGTGTGTGCTACCATGACGGAACGTCGTAACTATGAATACAAAACTCAATGGGAGCCTTTATCCACGCGGGCTTGGCAGGACAGTATCGGAACCGGTGGAACCCTGGATCCTGGTCAGATACCTTTAGCGACGGTGACGGTCTGGGATCTGCTGGATAACATTTTTCCTGATTTGGCTCATGCAACTCCGTATCTTGGACTCGTGAATGTGATTCCCGATGATGATGGGGTGCACCGCAAGGAACCCTTATTCCATGCGTTCCCGAATCCGGAATTGGCTTCAGGAAGTACCCCTCGTTATTATCCGCTGATTACCATTCAAACCGTGGCAATGTTGTTTGGAATTTCTCCTAGGGAGATTATTGTCCGTCCGGGCGAGTACGTAGATATGGGGCAACCGTTGGGAATAGGAAAGGACTCCTCGGGGGCTCTTTATACAACATACCCCCATTTGACTTGGCCCATGCTGGGGGCTCTGCTGGCTAAACGACAGGAAGTCCTGGAACTTTCTTCGGGAAAAAGTAAAAATCGTCTGCTGGAAATTGCTCATCAGGTGGTGGTGAACCGCGATTCCTCTGGGGCGCTGACGGCGGATGTCAACGATGCCCAAACCTTGACCCCTGCGATGTTACGGGCTATTCTGGAGACGCCACGATTCGATTCCCTGATGACCTTGGCCCATGAAAATTTAGTCTCATTGGGTGGAGGCGTTTTCATGGATCCAGATTCAGAATCCGGTTTGGTCCGTATGACGGACAGCTCTGCCGATGAGGAAGCCTTTTTGACTCTTTATGGGGTTCAGACTCTGCGCGATGGCCATGACAAGATTGCTTCTCTGCCTCCTGGGAAAACCCTCTTCCTTTCCTGTAATCTTGATTTACGGTATGATCTGGCGAAAAAGAAATTGGAGTCTAATTTTATCATCCTGAATCCGTCTGTGATTCGTGATTTGTTGGCGATGCCCCTGGTCGAATTGGAGAATATGCCCCGGGGAGCCCTTCAGCGTTTTGGTGATCGCGTTCGGATCCCCGTGGATGATCAGTTGCGGATGCAAGTGAATTACATTGGGCTTTACGACGTAAAGCGCAGCAATCGTTCTTTCCAGCAAATTTCTTATTACGACATGGTGCGCCATCGTGTGGATCCAGGAAGTTTCCAGGGCAAAGTTTTTCTGTTGGGTTCTACTGCTCCGGCGTTGTTTGACCTTGTGTCCGCGCCCCATGAGGCGGTATTCCCCGGCGTTCTGATTCATGCGACCATTCTGGAAAATATTTTGAATGGAAATTTCCTGCATATTATGGATGAGCGAACTCAGATGATCTTGATTCTTGGTCTCGCTCTGATTTGCGCCCTTCTTGCCAGTATCCTGACCCCAGCTTTGGGGCTGCTGGCATTGCTGTTCTGCGGAATCGGGTATTTCCTCGTTGGCCTTCACTATTTTGAACAGGGGCTTTATCTCGGCATGGCACGACAAGTGCTGACGATTGTATTGAGTTTCATCGTGATTATGGTGATTCGCTTCCTGTTTGAAAACCGAGAAAAACGCTTTTTGGATAAGACCTTCAAACAGTACATCTCGCCAGAATTGATCGACATCATGGTGGAGAGCGAACAGAAACCATCCCTGGGGGGACAGGAATCTTACGCGACGGCTTTTTTTACCGATATTGCGGGCTTCTCCTCCTTCTCCGAGGCGATTGGCTCTCCTGCGAAACTTGTTGAACTTCTGAACGAATATCTGGGTAACATGACCACCATCTTGACTCAGGACCATGGCACACTCGATAAATATATCGGAGATGCGATCGTGGCTGTATTTGGGGCTCCGGTGGAGATCCCGGATCATGCTCAGCGTGCGAGTCTTGTCGCGTTAAAGATGCAGAAACGCCTTCTGGAGCTGCGGGAGCGATGGAGAGACGAAAAGAAATGGCCAGAGCTTGTTCCCCAAATGCACATGCGGATTGGAATCAATACAGGAAAAATGGTGGTGGGCAATATGGGGTCCGCATTCCGTATGAATTACACGATGATGGGAGATGCGGTGAATTTGGCGGCTCGCTTGGAGAGTGCCTCCAAGCATTATGGCGTATACATTCAGGTATCCGATGAAACTTTGCGCAATCTGAAGCCTGGTTCCGTTCTCTCTCGCCCGATCGATCTGATTGTGGTGATGGGGAAGACGGAGCCCGTGCTCTGCCATGAGTTGCTCGCGTTGCATGAGGATGTCACGGAGGATTTACGAACCTTGGTGAACCTGTGGGAGCAGGCGCGAGCGGCTTATCTGGCCATGCGTTGGGATGAAGCAATCGTCTTGTTCCGTCAATGCTTGGGTTATGAGCCCCATCATCCAGATCGCGATCCGGGAGCTAAAACGACACCTTCCCATTTGTTCATGCAACGTTGTGAATTGTACAAACAAAATCCGCCTGTTCCCATTGGGCTGGTCTGGAATGGGGTTTATACGGCTACATCCAAATGAGGTCCTAATGAAGCGTTTTCTGCAGATGTTTTCTGTTGTCGTATTGGCAATTCTTTCTTGTGATGACTCTTCCACTGGAACGCCGTCTTCCGAGGACTCCTCCTCATCCCATGTCGCTATTTCCTCTTCCGTTGCGGAACGTCTGGATTCCGTGAGTTCGTCCCAGCTGTCGAGTCGTGCCGCGCTACTTTCTTCTTCCAGTTCCTCTTCCACTGGAACACAGTCCTCCGCTAGCTGTGA
Source organism: Fibrobacteraceae bacterium (assembly GCA_035470605.1). GTDB lineage: Bacteria > Fibrobacterota > Fibrobacteria > Fibrobacterales > Fibrobacteraceae > CAIRAY01. The sequence goes on along the minus strand of DATIQS010000167.1, from coordinate 1,016 downwards.
AACCCTGGGAACCTGTGGCTCTTTTACGGATTCGCGGGATGGGCGAACCTACCGCTATACGGTGATTGGAGATCAGGTCTGGATGGCGGAGAATCTTGCTTATGATACGTTAGATGGGGTTGGAAGCTGGTGCGGGGATGAGGACAGCGATTGTTCCGTTTATGGGCGTTACTACAATTGGACGACGGTGATGGCCATTGACTCCACCTATGAATACATGTCTTGGTCTGGTGATGTGGAGCTTTATCAGGGCATCTGTCCGACAGGCTGGCACATTCCAGAGTATTCGGAATGGACGTTACTTGCCAATCGTGTGGATACCCTCGGTTCAAGTACCGTGGGTTCCTGCCTGAAAGAGGCCTCTGCGTGGATTGGTGAAACCAATACAGATGAGTTTGGCTTCTCTGCCCTTCCGAGTGGTTATATGGAAGGGAGCGACTTTCTGTTCGTCGGAACGGATAGCTATTTCTGGAGTGCCACACAATTTTCGTCGATGAAAACTTATGCCCGGGAGCTTACCGGGACTACCTTATATGGAGGCTCTCTCTTGAAGAGTGATGGAGCTGTCCTTCGGTGTGTCAGGGATAATTAGGTCGGTCCCTCGGCTGGTTCCTGATCTTGTCCGTGCCGAGGAACGATGAGGGTAAATATGCTGCCCACACCTACTTCGCTTTGAACTTCAAGGCGACCATGGTGCATGAGGGCAATATGTTTGGCGATGGCGAGTCCCAGCCCTGTTCCACCTTGACTACGACTGCGGGCTTTATCCACCCGATAGAATCGCTCGAAAATTCGGGGTAAGTGGCGTTGTTCAATACCAAAGCCTTGGTCGGTTACCGCGATCGAAACATCACGTCCTTCATCCGCATAAACATCGATTCGGACCAATTTCCCTGGGGAACTGTATTTGCAAGCGTTGGTCAGCAGGTTTTGTAGGGCTTGTTCCAGCAAACCGGGATTTCCCCAGATTGAAACCCCGATTCCTCCACTGACTTGGACCGTAATCTGGTTCCGGG
>DATIQS010000166.1:0-7894 GCA_035470605.1 Fibrobacteraceae bacterium | reverse complement strand
CCAACCCTAATGCTCGACACCAACAGCTCGCCAGCCATGCGGTCACCCTATCAGATCTGGTGGCCACTGCCGCGCATCCCTTGGCCTCAGGGAGAAAGCGATGCCGCCGATTCCCTGGTCTGGGCGGACTCCACAGGCTCGTGTTAACACCGATAATAAATTTTCGAAAAACGCCGAGATAGAATTTCCGGTTTTCCTATTCAAAAAAAAGGGCGGTTACTTTCCTGCAGTCAAAAGCAACAACAACAAGAAAGGCCGCCCATGAAATTAAAGGGCTCCTCTAAAAATTCCTTTTCTATGAAATTGGCAGTGACACATCGCAATACGATCTCACTCAAAATGGCGAATAACGGCCATTTGAGGGGCTCGTTCAACCTCCGCTTGCCTACGGGCCCATTCCACTGTATGGAATTGGTCACTTTTCGTTCCGGCCCTTGCTTGGTCTCGCTCGATTTTATGACCGCAAACCAGTTTTTAGGGAAACCCTTAAAATCTAACGAAGCGCCCTGTCCGATTTTCGGGGTGCTCCTCAGTGTTCGCTAGTGCACGCGAGCGCCGTCGGTCACAGCGCATGTGGCGGCTTGACTTGCGATTTTTAAAGGAGCTCCATTGCAGAAAACGTTGGAGTTCTTCACATGGAGCGTAATTTTCTCAAAATCTTTGAGTTTAAGTTCGCGGCTCTCAACCAGAGGCGTAATATCGGTAAAGGTAGCCCTTGTCCCTGGTTCGGCGACTCCTGGATTTACCAAAACAGCCTTGCCTTCGGGATCGTCACCCGCGAGTAACATTCCTTGGCTCTGAATACCGCGTAGCGATGCCGGTTTCAGGTTAGCAAATAACAGTACCGCTAGGCCTACGAGCTGATCAACCGTGTAACTCTTGCGCAGTCCCGCGCACACCGTGCGCGGCGAGGCCTCTCCTACGTCCAGCTTTAGCACATAAAGCGAATCCGCCGCCGGATGGGGCTCTACCTCCAGAATCTTCGCCACACGCAAATCAAGCGCCGCAGGAATATTCTCCGCCGTGAGAGGTTTTTCTACAACGGGTTTTGCCGCAGGAGCCTTTCCTGCTTCCTGTTCAATACGCGGGAAGAGTCCTTGCGCACCAGGAGCGGTTCCTAGATGTTCTCCTCCCTGCAAACCTCCCCAGGCCAGGCCTTTTTGACCCAGATCGGATGTCCCGAGCATTGCTAAACCCTCCATCGTTTTGGAGGGCATTACCGGATGCAGCAGGGTGAGGGCTATGCGTAGGGCTTCCGCGCTTACCCAAAGTACCGTCGCTAATTCTCCTCGTTGTGTCGGATCCTTGGCTAGTTTCCAGGGGGCCTTAAGTTCCAGATAGCGATTGACCGCACGAACTAGGTTCAGGGTCTCTTCTACGATCTGTGACAGTTTCACCTGTGGAATCCACTCCAACACATGCGATACCGTTTGCGCAGCCAAGGCTTTGAGGTCGTCCTCAGGAGGGCCCCATGTCTGGCAGGTTGGCATGGCCCCATCGAAATTACCCATCACCAGCTTGTGAACCCGGTTGAGTCCATTACCGAGATCATTGGCCAGGTCGCTGTTATTGCGGCGTATGAAGGCGTCGTCGCTGAAGGTGGAATCCTGCCCGACCACCATATCGCGCATCAGGAAATAGCGGAAAACATCCACCCCATATTTTTCCATGTACGGCACGGGGTTTACTACGTTCCCTGTGGATTTACTCATCTTGGCACCGCCATTTAGCCACCAGCCGTGGGCGAGCAGATGCTGGGGAAGCTCAATGCCGAGGGCCATGAGCATGGTTGGCCAGTACACGCTATGGGTGGTCAGGATATCCTTTCCGATTAGATGTAGGGTTGCAGGCCAGATTGGCGCGCCACATGGGTGCTGGCGATTGCGTACAGCCGAGACGTAGTTGATGAGCGCGTCAAACCATACGTAGGTCACAAAGTCTGGATCAAAGGGGAGGGGAATTCCCCAGCTTAGGCGCACTTTCGGGCGACTAATACAGAGATCGTTGAGAGGCTTCTTCAAAAAGCCAAGCACCTCATTACGCCGAAACTCAGGAAGGATCCAGTCGGGGTGACTTTGGAGATGCAGGATGAGCGGTTGTTGATACTTGCTCATCTGGAAGAAGTAGTTCTTCTCTTTGAGCCACTCCACCGGACGGCCGCTGATGGGGTCTTTGCCATCGACAAGTTCGTCTTCGGAAAAAAAGCGTTCCTCACCGACCGAATACCAGCCCTCGTACTCCTTCGCATAAATTTCACCCTTGTCCCACAATTGCTGCAAACATTGCTGCACAAACATTTTATGGTCAGGGTCAGTCGTCCGGATGAAATGATCGTAGGCGATACCCATGTGAGACCAGAGGTCCTTGAATCGCAAATTATAGGCATCAACATGCTCTTGGGGGGAGACACCGCGTTTGGCGGCCGCCTGCTGAACCTTCTGGCCGTGTTCATCTGTGCCGGTTAGAAAGAAGGTTTCGTAACCCGCCATTTTATGGAAACGGGTCAGCACATCGGCAAGAACAGTAGTGTACGCGTGCCCAATATGGGGAGCATCATTGACGTAATAAATAGGAGTAGTCACATAGAAGGTTTTGGACATAGACGGAAATTTAGGAATTCGGGGAGATTCAGGCTTTTTTTTTCAATGGCGAGGCTTTCCTTTCACAAAAAGAGCGACATTATTGTAACTTTGTGGCCATGAAAAAAGAAAGCTACGACCTTGTACTTGATATTTCCAAAGCGTTGCTAAATCTGGACAATCCAGGCCTCATGCTGGATGATGTGCTTGAGTCTCTGCGCAAGCGGGGGCTGGACTATGCAGCCATCAAAATCGTGGACCCGACCACTGAGGAAATTATCATCCGTTATGCAGCCGGTTTAACTGCGGAGGAACGGAAGCGCGGTCGTTACAAAATCGGTGAAGGAATTACCGGAACCGTGGTGAAAACAGGGGAAACCATCATAATCCGGCACATCCAGGATGACCCACGCTTTCTTAACCGTACAGGAGCATCCGATGAGAAGGACGGTACGTTTTACTGCTTTCCGATCCCGGTGGAGGATCATATCGTTGGCGCGCTTTCTGCCTTCTCCAGAACGACCTTGCAGGATGCTGAATTTCTAGAATACGGCGAACTCCTCAAAGCGGTTGTTCCCTTTGTTGCCCAATCCTTACGCATTCATGAAAAATTTCAACGTCAGAGCCAAATCCTCAAGGAGGAAAATCAGACCCTCCGTTCTGAGTTACAGACCAAACGCCAAATCGCGAATTTCGTGGGTTCCTCCTCAAAAATGAACCAGGTGTTTGACCAAATCCGCATGGTTTCCAATTCCATGGCCACCGTACTGATCCGCGGGGAAAACGGCACAGGAAAAGAGCTGGTGGCGGAGACAATCCATTACTCCAGCGGGCGTGCGAATAAGCCTTTGATCAAGGTGAACTGCGCAGCTATCCCGGAGAATTTGCTCGAAAGCGAACTTTTTGGCCACGAGAAGGGGGCGTTTACGGGCGCTGTGGCCATGAAGAAGGGACGCGTGGAGCTTGCCGAATGTGGAACTCTTTTCCTGGATGAGATTGGCGAAATTACTCATAGCACCCAGGTGAAACTGCTACGTTTTCTGCAGTCGAGAGAATTTGAGCGCGTAGGCGGGACCACGACCTTGCAGGCCAATGTACGGATTATCGCCGCCACAAATCGCAATCTAGAGGAGGAAATTCGTAAGGGTAATTTCCGTGAGGATCTCTATTACCGTCTCAACGTTTTTCCCATTTTCGTCCCGTCCCTGCGTGAACGGAAATCCGATATTACGCTGCTCGCCGATTACTTCTTAGAAAAGTACGCCAACGAAAACAAAAAAAGCCTCAAGCGGATCTCTACGCCAGCCATTGAGATGCTTATGGCGTATCATTGGCCGGGAAATGTGCGAGAGTTGGAAAATGCCCTGGAACGCGCGGTGCTGTTATGTCAGACAGATACCATCCGCGCTCAGGATTTGCCTCCTTCTTTGCAAACCTCGGAGAGCACCAATCGCACCTATGATCACTGGTCCCTTCCTCAGGCCGTGGCGAATTTGGAACGCGAAATGATCATGGAAGCACTGAAAAACAACAACTGGCACCAAGGAAAAGCGGCGCAGGCCATTGGTGTTACAGAGCGCCAAATGGGCTATAAAATGCGTAAATACGCCATCCTCAAGGACTCATTCCAAGGGTGAAACCCGCTTTCAGTTCCGAGGCGTTGCAGCGTCGCATTCGCCAGAAGGTGCAGGGACTACCGCAGGATTTCCGTGTGGTGGCCCATCCAGGTTTTGAGGAAACCGTGGCGGAGGAGATCCGTGAAATTCTGGCCTCGTCTCCCTCTTTTCAGTCCGACTCTCTCCAAACGTCCCTGGGGGGCGTAGAATTTTCTGGACGAATGGAGGATTTGTGGCGTTTGCACATCCTCGCGCGTACACCCTCGCGGATATGCTTGCGTATCGCCCAGTTTAAAGCGACACAGTTTCCAGAATTGGTGCGCAAAATTTCTCAGCTTCCCTGGGAGCTTTACATGTCTCCCCATGCAGAAGGCTCCATCCAAGTCTCTGCCCATCATTCTCGTCTGATTCACAGCGAGGCGATTGAGGAGCGGGTTGCGGCTGGAATTGCTCAGAGATTATCCCCTTGGCGTTCTGTTTTGCCCCAGCCGGAGAAACCATTGCCAGCCCAAACCGTGTTCGTACGCATGGCGGACGATTTTTGTTCGATCAGTCTGGATGGAAGTGGAGATTTGCTTTTTAAACGAGGCTATGGGAAGCATACCGGAGCCGCCCCGTTGCGAGACACGTTGGCAGCCTGCATTCTGCGCTGGGCGGGGTGGTCACAATGCGACCGTCTTGTGGATCCGATGAGTGGTTCAGGAACTTTTTCCCTGGAGGCATTTTTGGAACGAAGTGCCGACCATATTCCTGGCCGGATGCGCTCATTTGCCTTTGAGGGGTGGCCTTGTTTTCGTCCGGCCACTTATCAGTACCTTTTGTCCCATTCAGCCAAATTCAATCATCCACTGGTGGCCATTTCTGCTGCTGATTCGGAGGCTATGGCTGTACGCATCTTGCGTCACAACCTAGCAACCGTAGGGGCTGATGGGAACATTGATGTGCGACAGATTGATTTCTTCCATGATCCAGAAATTCAAGAGCCCTTCTGCCGTACAACCTGTCTCGTGGTTCTGAATCCACCCTATGGAATTCGCCTTCCTCAGGGGCAAACTGCTTTTTATAAAGCTATTGGAGAGCGACTACGCCTCCGGTATGCGGGGTGTCGTTTTGCCATAATTTGCCCTTCTCCAGAAGAGCGTGATGCTTTGGGGCTTCGTTGGGAAAAGCAGGTCCTCACTCGCAACGGAGGACTGGATGTGGCTGTGATCTGTGGACGCCTTCCAGAGGAATGAGTTCCGTCATGGTCCCGCCATTGGTTGGGTCAACACACCAGTCTAATTGTTATTCGGCGATGGAATCCGTCGTGGTGTCCATGATGCAGCGTACGCTGTAGCGCATGTTTTCAGAATAATAGCTGATGGACGGGACATCGGAACTGCCACTCACATCGTCGAATGAGACATAATAGGCGACGTTATCTGAGGTATAGCTGTTGCTCATCGAGAACCCACCAATGGAGGTCCAAAATCGGGTGGTGACGTTATCGCTCGATGTACAATTACTGAGATCTCTGCAGAATCCCGCAGGGAGAGCGGCGAAGCCAAAGACATCAAACCCTGCTGTGTCGTTTTCATAAGCCGTCCAGCCGATATTCGCTTTCAGACTCTTGCCGGCAGAACCGCCGCCGTTGTTGGTTGCATAAGTAATTAAGGTTCTCCACTCTGTTGTTGTGGGTAGATGCCAACCTTCTGGACAGACCGTGTCAGCTGTCGACCAGGCATAAAAGGGTCCGTAAAGATCGCAATCGTGATACCAGTCGAAGCAATCTCCATGGAATCTCAGATTCTCCGCCATCCAAGTCTGCGATCCAATGACGGCCACTTTATATTCTATGCTATCTCGTGGATCGGTGATTATTCCATCGACAACCCTGACAATCTCGGACACAGAGCTACTTGGTGCAAAGCTGGAGGATGCCGCACTGGACGTCGCTTGAGAGGATGATTGATGAGAGGATGAACTCGTCTCTATTTCAGAACTCGAAGGGAAAAGGCTGTCTCCATTGCTGGAGCTATAAACGGTAGAGCTCCCTGCAAGGGCTGAATTGCAGGATGAACTTTTTTCGTCCACAGAATTGGTTGTGTCATCACAGGAGACGAGTAGAACGCTAGCGGTGACCAGTAGAAGAGAAAACGGATGTATCATGATTTGACAAAGTAGTCTTTCGTCAAATTTTTTCATCCCTAGAATTTTTGTCGTTTCGAAAATTTTTGCTTTTCTTGGCTTTCCAAAAAACGATATGATAGGGCTCAGCTTTATTACGAATATGGATCATTTCCATCGGATTGAAATTTTTTGCAGAGACGCGCTGGAGGACTCTTGGGAGGTAGGGCGGCCTCTTTTGTCGAGAAGATTGGGAAATTACGGGCTGGAGGTCTTCTGTTTGCTATTTTTCGGGCCTAACAAAGTAGGTATGGCGTGATGCGACCCGTTCGTTTCTGGCTTGTGGGCTTTCTTGGCGTGATGTCCCTGAGCTTTTTTTCCTGTTTTTTCGATGAGGATTCGGATGCGACCTCCTGGCTGGAAGACTCTGATATTCCTGTGACTGTTGGTGTACAAGAAGTAGAGGTCTCTCACCTCAAACCAATGTCGATGAGCGTGGGAATCGATACCCTGCCGTTTTCCGCAACGGTCACAGGTGGCTTGGGTGCTGCGATGAATACCCGCCAGGAATTGTTCCTCGACATGATGGTTCTTGACGATGATGCCCTGGACTGGTATCAGGATGATTCCTCATCCTGGATGGATGTCTTGTTGACTCTGGATTCGACTTTTTATTTACAGATGGCGGTGGGTGATTCCATGCCACTCTATGATGGAATTACGGTGCATGTGGGCTGGAAACTGGACACCAATCTGTCCGATGATGACTTGGACAGTCTGGAGGACATGAAGGATACAACCTGGCGGCGTGGTTTGCTCAATACGGTGCTGCGGGGAACAGAAACCTGGCCAGAAACATCATACGCGCAAGTGCTCAAACTGGATAGTGTTCTCGGCTCCGTATCCATCGCTCTTCCTGACACTTTACAGCAGTTATTGCGTCAAACTTCGGGCGAATTTCGTCTACAGCTGCATTTGGTATTTGATCACGCCACTCGGGTGTATCGGTTCCAAGGCCCAGGTTCGGATATGGATGGAGAACCCGAATTACGGATTTTCCGCTATGAGGATGATACGGTATCCCAGTACGACGAGTTGGATGACGATTCGACGGATTATCTCAACCGCATGGCTCAGGTCGGTTACGATTTGGAAATGTGCGATACTTGTCTCGTGTTGCACGGGGGAATTCGCGAATCCTTGCTGGTTGAATTACCTACGGATTCCATTTGGGCGGCATTGGTGCGGACGCTAGGGGATTCTTTGATGAATGATAGCGCCGCTTTGGATTCCCTGATCGGGGATCGCATCGTGCTGCTGGCTAAGATGGATATCGTTTCAGACACCTCTATGGACAATAGTGAACTCGGTTTGCCTACTCCGGTGCGCGCCTATGCGCAAACGGACACTTTGGAAGTGGCTGGCGTTACGGGTTCTCTTTTGACGGAACTCCTCCGCTATGACACTACCGATGTGAAAACCAACGGTTATCCCAACTTGTTGTTCCTGCCGGAGCGAGATACCTTGCAGATCCAGATTTCCCGCAGCCTGCGTTACTGGTTGCAGAGTGCTCATTATGGAAATGCTGGTGAT
>DATIQS010000165.1:0-7043 GCA_035470605.1 Fibrobacteraceae bacterium | reverse complement strand
GATCCTACGAGATCTACTCAGTTGTCAGTGAGTAAACAGCCGGAGTCCGGTCTGGAACATCACCATCCCGTATTCATCAGCGGCGGCGGTAACGTTATCGTCACGAAGAGCCTGACCAGCATGGGCGACGTACTGCACGTGGCTACGGCTTGCCCGATCGATGTTGTCGCGGAATGGGATGAAGGCGTCGGAAGAGAGGCAAATCCCGTCAAAGCCGTGAATCCACTTCAGGCGATCCTCTGGGGACAGCTGGGGCGCAGCGCCACTGATCGCGGAGGCGAGGTGCGCCTTTTCTGGCTCGGAAAGCTCGTTCCACAAAAGGATTTGGTCCACCGCGTTGGTTTTGTCGGTCTTGCTTACCTTGTCCTGGAAAGAAAGGCCCAAAATGGCGGGATGCTGCTGCAGGAACCACTTGTCCGCCTTACCGCAAGCGAGACGAGTACAGTGCACGCGGGACTGCTGACCCGCGCCCATGCCGATGACCTGACCGTCGTAGGCAATGCACACGGAATTTGACTGGGTGTACTTGAGGGCGATGGTTGCCACGGTTAGGGTCTCAATGATGCCAGCCGCCACGGCCCTGTTGCGGGATACGATGTTCTGGAAGAGCGATGCGTCCACCTTGGCCCGATTGCGTTGCTGCGACAGGGTGAACCCAAAAACCTGCCGTTGCTCCAGCTCCACCGGATCGTAGTCCCAGTCCATCTGGAGAATGATGAATCGCCCCTTCTGCTTGGTCTTGAGAATCTCCAGCGCCTGGGGATCATAGGAGGGCGCGATGATGAGGTCGGATACCTCGCGTTTAAGCACATTGGCCAAAGAGACATCCACACGGTCGCTTACAGCCAGCACGTCGCCGTAGGAGCACATACGGTCGCCTCCGCGGGCCCGGATGTAGGCGCAGGCCACTTCGGAATAGTCCTGTAATTCAAGGAACTGGGAACGCAGGTATTCTGCCTTTATGGGCTTGGCGATGGCAGCCCCAGCGGGGCTCACATGCTTGAAGGAGGCCGCGCTGGCAATGCCTGTAGCGACTTTCAGATCGCGCACCAGTTGCCAAGAGTTGAGTGCGTCGAGTAGGTTGATGTAACCCGGAGTACCGTTCAGAATTTGTAGGGGGGATTTTCCAGAAAAAGTCAGTGTGGCCTGGCCCTGATGGGGGTTACAGCCATATTTAAGCGCAAGTTCCATAATTACCTCAGCGCGCAATTTAGCAAGATCCTCCCCCATGCGCAGACACTCGCCGCCGCACAGCACATTCAGTGCAAGGCAAGGTACAATCTAGCCGGTGTTTGCTCAGCGTATGGAATTTCCACCTATTGGCCTAGAGATAAATGGGGGCAGGACCAAACCAAGCAAGGCCAAGCGCAACGAAGCATGGCACAGGTAATCCCCTGATTTAGTTCATCCGGCGCATGACGCCAATAATCCTCCCAGCAATAGAGAAATGGCGGTCAGGGGTGATGACGATGGGGGAATATTTTGGATTGGCGGAATGCAGTTCGATAGAAGAGGTTTTGGGCTTGTAATATTTGACAGTCGCTTCGTCATCCACCAGGGCGGCGACAATCTGACCGTCCTCTGCAGAGGATTGCTGGCGTGCAAACACGAGGTCTCCATCCAGGATGCCAGCTTGAATCATGGAATCCCCTTTGACCCTGAGTGCAAATACATTGGCTTGGCGGGCCAAAAATTCCCGGTCCACAAAAACAGTCCCTTCTAGATTTTGCACGGCGAGGATAGGCTGTCCGGCAGCAATGCGCCCCAAAATGGGGATTTCAATGCCAGTCTGCTCTTTACCTAGCACAGGAACTTGGGCTTTTTCTTCTCCAGATGAGGACACATCATTCAAAATTTCAAGGCCACGAGAGAGACGAGGTGATCGTTTTATGTACCCCTTTTTGATCAGCGCCCCAAGAATACTGCGAACGCCATTGGTGGAAGAGATATGAAAAGCTTCACCAATTTCGCGGACGGTAGGAGGAAAACGGGTTTCATCACTCCGACGCCGGATATACTCCAGCACTTCCTCTTGTCTTGATGTAAGCGCTTTTTTTTCCATAATATTTCCCTTAGAGGCTTTTTGATAATATAGTGCACACATGAATAGTTGTCAATATGGGCAGTAAAAAAAGCTAACGATCGCAGTTGTACACAGAGTATAGCGATCCGGCCGACATGTATTTTGTTGGCAGGGCCAGCCTTACGGAAGGCTATGCAAAACTCAATGGAAGCGGGAAGTGAAGGCCGAAAACGCCGTGGCACAAAAAATCGTGGGCGAGTTGGCCTGATCAACTGCAACAACCGTTAGGTCTCATCACGAAGGAATGGAAATCCCACGCAAAACACGGGGGGGGGGTTGAGATTAGTAAAAATCCCCATTTGGCCCATTTCGCTCACGATTGCGTCTCCCTACACCATCTCGCTCGAAATGGCCTCAAAGCTAATTTTTAGAGGAGCCCTTTAGAATAAAATTTCTACACTATGATCTGGTTTTGCAGAAGCATCCCGCATTCTTGGCTCTTTTTCTTAGATTTTCTCTGTGGCGATCGTCATTGCAATTTTGGGGGTGACACTTTTTTTAACTCTTGTGTCTATCCTGGCGATGATCAGCCGGATTAATCTCCTGATCCGGCAATTGGATGTTATCCTTGCAAATTTCAAGGAATCTGATGCCCGCATGGAGCTCGCAGCTCAGTCGGTAATGGGTGAATCCCATGACTCCACTAGCTCGAAGACACACTCACTAACATAGAAGGATCCAATCAATAATGGAACTCATCAACACACTTCTGCTGGCGGTGATTCTGGTTGTAAACCTAGTTGTATTAACCAAGGTTGCCAGTGTCGTCCGTATGCTGCGGACTCCTGAGGTCAAAAAAGTCGGCCCTGATTTTAAACAGGCCCGACGCGTAAACCTTCAGGATAATCGGCAAGGTCAGTCCAGGGATACCCGTTCCCAGCAGAACCAACAACGCGGAAATTTTTCCGCCGGTTCCCGCCAAGGCGGGGATCAATCTCGCGATCGCGATGGCCGCCGTGACCGTGATGGCCGCCGTGACCGCGATGGTCGCCGCGATCGCGATGGCCGCCGTGACCGAAACCGTCGCCCAGAAATCATGGGCAACGAATCTGCGGAACAATCCGCCACTCCAGAACAATCCAAACAAACTGAGGATCTTTCCAATTCCGGTCGTCCTTCACTGGAAGGTCGTCGCCCATTGGAACCACGGTTCAATGAACCGGAGGCTCCAGCCCAAGCCAGCAATGCCTCTGTGGCCTCTGAAGCACCCTCCGTTGCAGAGGGAATGGAATTCGATCCCAGCCGCATGCGTCATGGACGCCGGACCATTGTGCGAAAGCCATTAATGGTGGACGAACCCACAGCAGAGCCGGTTTCTTCCACAGACCCCCCTAAAAATAACTGACCAAATTTTCCCAATTAAGCTAGGATTTTCCAGAATCCTGGCTTTTTTATTGAAATCGGATATAATCTATCTCGTGCCAACAAAAACAGCAAAACTTATGGTAGCGCCAGATCAAATGAGCGCCTACTTGCAGCCTCTTCCTTTATCCGAGCAAGGGAGCTTGGAAAATTTACAGCAAATCAGGGAAGAGATTACACGCATGAACGTTTCTTTTGGGGTAGATCTGTCCAAAGTGGATGACTGGTTTTCCTCTCCAGAAATGGAAGAACTTGCCGTCGCCAAGGGAAAATACCCAAAAAATGGACGGGATGGTTACGTCAAATTTTTGGTGGATATCAGTGCGAAGCCCCAATTTATCCCTGAGCCGGAAAACGGTGGGAAAGGAGTCGATTTCCATCGGGCAATGCGAGTCCCCCTCGTGGATACGGGCCAAAAAATTGCAGAGATCATTCCGCCAACAAACGGAGAACCAGGAACAAATGTTCTCGGTGGAAGCATGGCAGCTGCAGCCGGAAACGGCTCTCGGATTGGAATGGGCGATGGTGTGGAGCAAAAAGGAAACGATATTTTTGCTAAATCACCTGGCATCCCGAGTTATCGTGATAATATTGTGAATGTTCGGAGGACATTCGAAGTCTCGGGTGACGTTTCTTTTGCCACAGGGAATATCAATTTTCCAGGAACAGTGATTGTCAAAGGGGACGTGCTCGATGATTTTGAAATCGTGGCCCAAGAACATGTTGTCGTACAAGGTCTAGTCAATGCAGCCAAAATTACGGCTGGAGGTTATGTGCAATGTCTGGGGGGTATCTTTGGAAAAGGGAAAGCAGAGATCCGCGCCAATGGTTTCATTGAGGCCCGTTTTGCCGACTCCTGTACCCTGTCTTCTGATGCCGATGTGACAGTGAGCAAAGACATTTTGCACTGTAAGGTGATGAGTCTAGGAATGGTGAAGTGCGCTGGTGCCATTTTAGGCGGCGAGGTAACCGCTCTAAAAGGGGTCGAGGCAACCGAAATTGGCAGTGAGGCTGGTTCGAAGACATTGGTGTTTATTCGGAAACACTACCGTCAGGAAAAGGCGAAGGAAATGGTGGCTGGACTGCTCACGGAGGCCAACGGCATTCTGGAAAATTACAAACGCTGGTTGCAGGCTCAGCAAATGGGGCAGGAAGACCTGGAGCAATTGGAAAAGGCGATCCGGCAAGTTAGTGCAATTATCCAAAAGAAATCAACGTTGGAGAGTCAAATCGATAAATTTGAGCGCCTGCTGGGGGAAAATAAGGGTGCATTGATCCGCATCGGAAAAATGTTGTGGGCCGATACGGTCCTGGGAGCTCCATACTGCAAATTCTCACCCCTAGAGAAAAGCGCGGGGCCATTAACGATCGTGGAAGACGTCTCCCACGGAACAATGATGATCCAACACGGAGGAGCGGCATGAACTCGACCATATCCACCAATGAGGATTTGATCCAGTTGTCCGAGGAACTCCAGCGGATTTATGCAATGCATACCATGAGAATCCTGGTTGCTGTACAGGATTTTTCCAGCAAACGCCTGCTACAGGGATTTTTCCAGCAGAAAAAATTTCGCCAATACCAAACCTTTGACAAAGGGACGGAATTAATTCAGACCCTGATGAATTGTAAAGATCGCTGTCTGGTGATCTATGATTTGGAGATGCCGGACAAGAATGGCCTGGAGTTGCTGGCGGTTGTACGCAAAAATGGTGAGCCGATGAAAAACGTGCAGGTTCTGATGTGTACCGGCTCCTTGCAATGGCAGGCCAGGGAAAAATTGATGAGCTCCGGGGTAAACGCCATGCTACAGAAACCCTTCAGTCAGGAAAGCCTCCTGGAGAGTTTGAAGGAACTGCACATCGCACTGCCAGCGCAGTAACACCGGCACGTGAGTGCACGCAAAAAAATTGACATTCATAAAATACTTGCCTAACTTGCTGGTATTGTTTTGATTCGTTCAACAATCTAGGAGATGGCAATGAATCACAGAATCACAGAATCACAGAATCACAGAATCACAGAGTTAACTCTCTAATAGGTTGGCTAACAATAGTGACGCTTTGCGCTAGCGTTTGGGCAGGGAAACCCAGTACAAGTCCGCAGATACATGCCTTAACCGAGCCCAGCATTGTATCTGTTCCAGCGGACTACTTGCGTACCACGGAATGTGGACTCGTTTTGGATGACAACGGCTATATCTCCCAACCTGATTTTGTCGTCACGGCATTAGAGGCTGGACGCGGAGAAACCTGGCGATGTGATGGTATTGAAGCATTTGGAATATGTGGGAGCGACGAATACTATGATTACTGGGCAGAGGCGGACGTCGAGTTTACCGTAACTTGCCCCAGCAACCGCATCACCTATTCAGGGGTACTCGCGTGGCGTCAATATTTAAACTCCTGTAAGGACACATTTAAGGATGACATTAAAGATTTATATGGAGACGCCTCCTGTCCTGCGGGAAAAACAACGATCACGGCAATTCCCTTGGACGACACAGCCAGTTTCAATCCAGAAACCGGATATTTCAAATTCAATGGGTACAGCGGCAAGGTTCAGATTCCATTGACACTACTCCTTAACGGCGGCACTTCTGTGGATAAAGGTCACGATGAATACTTGGGTTACAATGAGAGAGCCATGCCTCTTCCTGCACTGGGCGAAGGGACCCGCAAGCTAGCGCGCCCCATTCTTTTTATCCATGGCATCGGTGACGAACATACCGTTTGGGGGGTGAATGACTCTTTGGACGAGAACTATGAAACTTCGGTAGATCACGATACCTGGAAACAAGGCCTGGTGTCAGCCTACGATCAGGGCTCCGCTCCTGACGTAATCGCCTATACCTATGGACTGGATGTCAGCACGGAGGGTGATGATCCCTCGCAGTGGGGCATCAACGAGAATGGTCTCTTCTTTTTCAATGGTAATGACAAGGATTCCAGCTGGACGACCCAATGGATCGATCCCTGGTGGACTGCGGACGATGGCGGAGAAGGCCAATCCCAACAACTTTACAACCGCATGTCTGAAATCCTCACCGACTGGTATGGAGATTCCTGGACCACAGATTCCAGCATGAAAATCGATTTGGTAACTCACTCTCAAGGCGGTCTGGTTGTCCGGGATTTGTTCAACAATGCGGCGTCCGCTGGCGGTACGGCTCTGTCCAATCCGGCTAACCATGTCCGCAAAGTGGTGACTCTGGACGCGCCCCATCTGGGTACCGCCCTTTCCACCGACCCTGACCTGATGCCATCCAAGTTCTCCTCGGTGGGAGATTTGGCTGCTGGCTTAGACACGGTGGCTTATGCCAATCATACCTTGGTAAAGGTTACCATAGATGATGACATTCTGGAGTCGATAACGGAGTTCTCCCTAAAGATGGCAGGAATACGTAATTCAAATCTGGATGCGATTTCCGACGTGCTGGGCCTAAGTGGAGGATTGGCATCCTTGAACGGGTTCCTGACGGGATGGAATGACCTCAGTTTTACGCTGAAGGGCGGTTATTTGGGTAATTATAAGGGCACATTCAAGATCGATCTTCTTCTCACGACGCTAAGCTACTCGACCACAATCAATTCCCCAA
>DATIQS010000164.1:0-6767 GCA_035470605.1 Fibrobacteraceae bacterium | reverse complement strand
GAGTATAAATGGACTTAACCGCTTCCTGTACGCTCAGCCCTTTTGATGGATAACCGGTACAACTCTAATGGAGTATATGTCTCCGTAATCCGGCAAAGCCGGAACGGAGATATCATGACAACAAGGCTTTCGGTCCGGCCGATCGATCTGCAATCCGTTGGCGTAGCCTTACGGAAGGCTATGCAAAGCTCAATGGCTTCAATCTTTGCTTGTTTGTCGGGTGCAGGGGGGGGAGGCCAAAAGTTTTGTGGTGCAAGGTGGATCTGCCAGTTCGGGTTTGCCTGATTACTGGCAGATATCCAAGTTCCTGCCTCGGGTAGTGTTCGCGACATCGCCGGGTATCTGGGCGTATCGCGGTCGAATCGGCCCGGTCAACTGCGGTCATTAGGCTTATAGTCCATCTAACCGTTTTTCGCAATGCAGAGTAGAACTTAGATGCCGCAGTCATTCGGGGCCGCTTGGGGCTACCCTTTTCAACTTTCAACTAACTCCGGGACGGGCTTTAATCGTATCAGGAATGAGCCAAGCGGGAAATTTTAGAGCTGCCCTCAAGCTGAAATTCGTTTCCGTAGATGCGCTCGATTTCTATCTTAGAAAAGAACTTATGAAACGCCGATTTGAGAAACTGAAGCTGACTTGGAAGGTCGGCTTGCTTTATTTTGTGATGAATGTGGTGAGCATTTCATTGTTTACCTATGTAATTACTAGTAATCAGGCGAGTTTGATTTCCGATAATACGCGTTACCAGGCGAAGGACTTGATGTCTCTTCTTGTGCAAAATTTGCGCAAATTGTCAGAACTTGATGGAAATGGTGCTTTTCGGGAAAGCGAACGGCTGGATCGTCTTGATTCAACCTTGCGCCGTTTGACACCGAGTTATGTTGTTTTTCGTGGGGACTCCATTTTGCGACGTTCTCAGAAAACGGCCCGCTTGGATCCAGATCATCGCGAATGTGCCTCTCGGGCGGAGTATTTGCGGGAATTTAACGGGATGGATTACTATTTGCGCATGAAACCCGGTGAGCATGTTTTAGTGTTTTATGTTCCTCTCGACGAATTTGGAATTTCTCAAGCAACTCTGGCCACGGAGCTCAAAGTCGAGGATATTAACAAACAATTTTATAGCATGTACAAGCTCATTGGCTTCACAGTCCTTGCGCTAACTTTGTTGCACTTGGCTTTTGCCTACCTGATTTTCCGTATGTTAATCCGCCCTATTTTGAGTCTATATCGGGCTACGTTACGCGTTTCCCGGGGGGATTATGATGAACCCGTGGATCTCATCCCTGGCGACGAATTGGGTGCTTTGGCTGAGGGGTTCAACCATATGATGGGGCAGATCAAAAATACGGTGGAACAGTTGAATAGCGCAAAGCTCATTGCGGAAAAGGCGTCTCACTCCGATGCACTAACAGGCCTTTTCAATCGGCGTTATGTCTTTCCTTGCCTCGAAAAATTAGTAGCGGACTCGGTGCGTCAAGGGACACCTTTGTCGGTGGTCTTAATTGATGTGGATCATTTTAAGAAGGTAAATGACAGCTATGGCCACCAGGCGGGGGATCTTGTGCTTCGGGAAATCGCAGCCTGTTTACGAGATGGTTGCCGCAGTTCCGATGTCCTGGCTCGTTATGGGGGGGAGGAAATTTTGATGGTCCTTCCCAATACACAGTTGGATCAGGCCGTTAAGGTTGCTCAAAAACAGAAGGATTTAGTGGCCAGTCGAACGATGATCCTGCCTGACGGACAGAACTTGCATGTGACAATTTCTTTGGGGGTCGCCGAATTCCAAACCCTGGTGAAGGTGAGTCCAGAACTTCCTGTACCGCTGTCTCGTTTGCTGGAATATGCGGATGTTGCCCTGTATCAAGCGAAAAATTCTGGCCGTAATCGTGTCGCGGTCATGAACATGGAGTGAATCCAGTGATTCGCCGGGCTTGGGTTGTATGGAGCAGAAACGGATGGCATTCATTGATGCCTTTGCTCGTTCTTGTCTTTGTCTTGGGACTTGGTTTGTTGGTCTTTTCCAGCATTCGTATCCATTTTCAGGAAATGGAGGTGCTTTTACAGCGAGGGGCTTCCATGGAAAGCGGAATGGGGCAGATGTATCTTGCTGCGAAATTTATTACGCAACTGCGTTTGTATCGTAAAGAAATATCTCGTAAAGATGCAGATAAAATGGAATGGGATCTCCTCAGTGTTCCAGCCATGCCTCCCAAAGAAACCAGGCCAATGGTGGCAAGAAACTGGTTGGATGGGGTGAATGTCCATTTGATTAACGGGATGCGAATCCTGATGGGGCAAAAACCCTTACCCTCTCTTTCAGAGTCTCCCGCCATTTTGGAAATGGAACTCGCCTTTTGGTTGGAACGCAAAAAGGATTATGCGCAGGCGTTAACAGAATACGAGAGTGTTCTTTCTCGCTATTCAGATTTGGATCTTCGGACAACCTCTATGGTTGAATTACATAAAGGCTTTTGTTATGCCATGCTCGGGCGCAATCCAGATGCCCGCGCCTGTTTTCATAACGTTTTGCAGAAAAATGCGCGTTCCGATCTTGGTGCTGTCGCCGCACTTCTGATGGATTTTATGGATCAGATTGCTATGGAATCGACACGGATCCAGGAGAGTGGTCTGGCTAGAGCAGAAAAATTGACCGACCTCTTTCAATGTGACGAGGCTCTAAAAATTTTGAAAACGCTGAAGATGACCGACGCAAAGGCAAGGAGTAAGGCTTTGTATCTGGAAGGCCGTTGCGCAGAGGAGCAAGGAAACCAGATGCAGGCTGCAAAGGCGTATTTGAAATCCATAGAGGAATCGGGCGCCTCCGCTCAAGCAAGGGATGCGAATCGTCGTCTCTTCTTGGTGGGGGCTCAAGGAAAGGGAAATGTTAAACTCCAGGCTGTTTCTGCGAAGTTAAACGAAACCCTGAAGGACTCTTCTCTGATGCGAATGTCTGGAGATTCGTCCAGCGCTTTAATGCTAGATACCTCTTTTCATGACACTCTCTCTACAGAATCCATTGAGGGCGCTGAGCAGGCTCTTAAACGATCTGAAGAGCAAAAGAAAGTTATCCGGAAAGAGGAAGATGCCGAACTGGCGAAGCACCTGTTTTTCCCACAGGGAGAAAAACGGCGCATTACGACTCAGGATGGACAGATTTTTTCAGGGGAAATTATTTCTGATCCGAAAGAACAGATTGTGAGGATCCGTTCGATGGTTGGAATTATCGGAATTCCTCGCAAGGATATCCGATCGGTTGAGCCGTTCTGACTTCTCATATCTGTTAGAAATTTAAAGGAGCCATTGCCGGAGTTGGTCTAGGGCCTCGGGGATTCGCCAGAGTGCTGGTTCTCGTCTGCCGGCCCGATTGGAGACCGCGCGAACGTGATAAGTAGGAATGGAGAATGCTGAGGCCACAGAAAGAACCGCAGCTCCTTCCATTTCTTCAATCAGGGCGAATTTTGCCCGAGTCTTTGCCAGGGCCTCCGTGCCGCAAGCACATTGCACGCTGGCGGATGTGACTCCAGGAATTGAGGATAAACGACGATTTAGCCACGACAGGGAATCAGGTATTTGGCTGAGAGGAGGTGCTGGAATCTTGTTCTCGCCGAGCCCAAGGCCTTCCGCACGCAGTAAATGCCCTTCGCTGTCCTGAACCCCAAAATCCGCTAGAATGCTGTGATCCACTCGAAGCACATCGCCGATGTGAAGTCCAGATGATGCATAGGCACCACAAACGCCCAAGAGCAAAAGAGCGTCGGGGTGGTGGAGCGACACCAATTGGGCGGTCGTTGCTGCGGCCGCGACTAGCCCCACGCCGCAGCATGTGATTTTGAAGCGCTCCTCGGGCAGGCTTAAACCCTGGATTTCAACCTCGCTGGGTACTAGAATTAAGAGTTCCATGATATTTCCTGTACTAGGGGACGCAATTCCTGTGCTAACGTCTCTGCTTTCCGTACGTTTAATTCCCAGGGCCATTGAGCCTCGCAACGGGTAGCGGACACTGCAACTCCCCAAGCTAAACGGGATGGCAAAGGTTGGTTTAAATTTTCCGCATGAATCCATCCGGCCAAGAAGGCGTCTCCGGCTCCGATCGCATTGACAAATTGATCCAGATGGGGGGGCTGTAGGGACCAGGTCTTTCCTTGGGTACAGGCAAATGCATATTGGGAACCCTGGGTGATGACCAAGACTCGTATGGGCCAGCGCGTTAGTGCTTTTTGGACTAGAGTTTGAGAAAATTTTTCCTTTCCAACATGAGATTCTTCAAGTAATTGGACGAGTTCCTGCGCGTTGATTTTTAGAAGTTCCACGCCCTGTTCCAACCATCCTTGCACTCCGGTCCAGGCATCTAGGTAGATTTTGCGATTTCCAATCATCAGAGCGTTTAAATGAGGCCAGTCGAATCCTTGGGGTGCTGTCCCGCAGAGGGCGATACGTTTCATTCCTGGCCAAGCACGAGATAACCCCTGGAAAAAGGCCTCGCATTCCTCGGGAGAAAGGATTGGCCCGGGTTCAATCAGTTCTGTGGAATTGCCATCGGAATCGGAGAGGGTTGTACAAATGCGGGTGGCTCCTGTGATCGGAATGGTATGGTGCTCCATGGAAATGGAGTCGAGCTCATATTGGAGTTTTTTGCCAGTGGAGCCTCCAGCAAATTGCCAACAGGACGGTTGCCCTCCCAGAAGAGAGAAAACCCTTGCGAAATTGATTCCTTTACCCGAAGCGCATTCCCGTGCGGCGTCGAGACGATATACCTGTCCTGGTTGAAGCCTGTTTACGAAAAATAGGCGCTGCCAGGCGGGATTCAATCCCAATATGTGAATGTGGCTGGACATGAGGAAAAAATAGGAAGTGATGTGGCGCATAGGTTCCCGTTCCTGTGAGCGCGTTTTGAAAAACGGCTGAAACAGCCGCATCTTTGTTTTATAGTTTGTTTCATAATTGGGCCGGACGTTCCGGCCTCATTTTATTTGGAGAGCCGCCATGAAAACGATGAAGGTTCTGAGATGGATTACCTATGGGGTGCTTCTTTCCCTTTGGGTATCCTGCGATAATGGGTCTGGAGATGATTCCAATGAAACAGAAGCGCAGTCTTCCGATTCTCAGGGGACTCCGTCGGTCCAGTCTAGTTCTTCTGTCGCCGAGAGCACTGAAACCGGGGCCTCTTCTGTTGCCTTAGAATCCAATGAGGATTCTTCCGATTATGTTTGGGATTCTTCTTCTGTGACGCTGATCACACTCAATAAAACATCCATCACCGTTACGGGTTCTGGTGCTACGGCCAACGGATCCACGGTGACCATCACTGCGGGAGGTTCCTATCAGGTGGAGGGAACTTTGGATGATGGGCAACTGATTGTAAACAGTGAAGATGATAATATTGTGCAGCTCATCTTGAATGGGGCCTCCATCACCTGTTCTTCCTGTGCCCCTGTTGATGTGGAAAATGCTGAAAAAACGGTGGTGATTCTGAATGAAGGCACGGAAAACTCCGTGACGGATGCCGTATATACCCCATCGGACACCACAGTGCCTGACGCTGCAATTTTTAGCCGGGATGATCTATCCTTCTCAGGAGATGGAAGCCTGACCGTTAACGCCAACTATAGGGATGGTATTGCCAGTAAAGATGGCTTAGTGATCTCTGGAGGGACCATCACCGTGAATGCTGCCGATGATGGGATCCGTGGTAAGGATTATTTCGTGATGAACGATGGCTCTGTGACTGTGATTGCGGATGGAGATGGTGTGAAGTCCACCAATGATGAGGATTCCACATTAGGCTATGTTTCCATTACGGGCGGAACTTTAAATGTTACGTCGGGTGCTGACGCTGTTCAGGCGGAATCGGAATTGGCAATTTCGGGTGGAACATTAACCCTGACGGCAGCCGGGGGGGCTAATGGGACTTTGTCTAGCGACTCAGCTTCCGCCAAGGGGCTTAAATGCTCTTCCCTGATTCTCATTTCTGGCGGTTCCACTACGATCAGCACTCCTGATGATGGTCTTAATTCTAATAATACGGTAACGATTACGAATGGAACCCTGGTTGTCAACTCTGGTACCGACGCGGTTCAGGCTGAAACGCTTCTCAACATTTCAGGTGGAGAGTTGGATTTGACTGCGGGCGGTGGTTCTAGCGCCAATCTTTCCACAGATGTCTCCGCCAAGGGAATTAAGTGTTCCTCAGCGGTTAAAATTTCGGGAGGGACGTTCGTCATCAATACTCCAGATGATGGTGTCCATTCAAACAATGCGATTACGATTGATGGTGGCACGTTCACGATCGCATCAGGGGACGATGGGATGCATTCGGATTCTACCCTGACGATCAATGGGGGCGATATTGATATTACCGAAAGCTATGAGGGCTTGGAAAGTGCAACCATTACCATCAATGATGGCACAATCCACATCAGTGCTCAAGATAATGATGCGGATGGGATCAATGCATCCACTGGCTCTAACACGAGTACAATGAATTCAGGAATGGGGGGGGGGGGCTCTACTGGATCCGCCTTCTTGTCCATCAACGGGGGTTATATCGCTATTGATTGTAATGGAGATGGAATTGATGTGAATGGATCCATGGAAATGACCGGAGGAACTGTATTGGTTCATGGTCCTACAGAATCCTCGAATGGTGCATTGGACTATGATGGCTCCTTCACTATGTCCGGTGGTTTATTGATCGCTGCCGGTAGTTCGGGTATGGCCATGGCCCCCAGTACGGGAACACAGTATTCCGTGTTGGTAAACTTAAG
>DATIQS010000163.1:0-1638 GCA_035470605.1 Fibrobacteraceae bacterium | reverse complement strand
TCCGTTGATCCGCTTTTTTTGCTCTCTGGTCGCGGGGATCCTTCCTTGTGGCGCAAATCGGTTTTTTGGGAAGAGTCTCCTTGATATACTTGGAAAAAAAGGAGATCGTTATGGCTACATTTCAACTCACCAACGAAAATCTGGAAAGCAGCATCCACGACAACAATATTTTGCTGATCGACTTCTGGGCATCTTGGTGCGGTCCGTGCCGCATGTTCGGTCCGATCTTCGAGAAGGCATCAAACGCCCATCCAGACATTGCCTTTGCCAAGTGCAATACCGAGGAAGCTGCAGATGTTGCCGCGAGCTTTGGTGTGAGTTCCATCCCTACCCTCGCAATTTTTCGGGAGGGAATCCTGCTGTTTTCGCGTCCAGGGGCTCTCCCTGAAGCGGCTCTAGAAGATCTTATTCAGCAGGTCAGGGCGCTGGATATGGATAAGGTTCGCGAGGAGGCCGCGGCGTCCTCAATCAAGTCCTGAGTTGCCTTGCGAAAATAGGGGCTCGGGGAGTTGCGCTGGAAATCCCGTAATTTTCCGTCCTATTTTTAGAGGCCTTTCGTTTCCAAAACAGAGGGGTTGCTCTTCGGGTATAAGTCCGATAGGCTCTTAGCTTGCATTGGGCGCTTCCTGAACATAGATTTGCTTCATCATTGAAAGGAAGTGTTCATGATCCGCAATCTTTGGAACGATTTAGAAGGTTCTTTTTTCCCGGAAAGCGCTCTGGATTTTATGCCAGAAGAAAAACTGCGTGAAGTGCAGTTGCAACGCCTTAAGGCGGTCACCGCTCACGCCTACGCACATGTGCCCCTTTTTCACAAACGGATGGATGAGTTGGGAACCCGGCCCGAGGATGTGCGGTCCTTGGAGGACATTCAGCGTCTGCCTCTCTGCGTAAAAGCGGATCTCCGTGACACGTACCCATATGGCCTTTTTGCCGTGCCGATGAGCGAGGTTGTCCGTCTGCATGCGAGTTCCGGCACCACAGGGAAACCAATTGTCGTGGGTTATACCGCCCAGGATATGGAAGTCTGGAAGCAGGTACTCATGCGTACTTTGTATGCCGCTGGTTTTCGGCGCGGCGATATCGTCCAAAATTTCTATGGCTATGGATTGTTTACCGGTGGTTTGGGTATTCATGGAGGACTTGAAGGTCTTGGTGCCACGGTCATTCCGATTTCTGGAGGAAACACGGAACGCCAGATTATGGTGATGAAGGATTTTGGCGTTACGGCTATTTGTGGAACTCCCAGCTATTTCACCCACCTGATTGAAATCGCGGAGAAAATGGGGCTGGATTTCCGAAAGGACCTCAAAGTTAAGCGGGGTGTGTTTGGTGCAGAACCCTGGACAGATCAGATGCGTCAATATATCCAGGACGCTACGGGCATTGAGGCTTACGATATTTATGGCCTTTCTGAAATTATCGGCCCCGGGGTGGGTGGGGAATGCCTTTGCCGCGATGGTTTGCACATTTTTGAAGATCATTTCCTAGTGGAAATTTTGGATCCAGAGACTTTAAAGCCAGTACCCGATGGTCAAGAGGGCGAATTGGTGATTTCTACGTTGAGTAAGCAGGCAATGCCTATTTTGCGTTACCGCACTCGGGATATCACTTCCATTGATACCCGTCCCTGCGCAT
>DATIQS010000162.1:0-3502 GCA_035470605.1 Fibrobacteraceae bacterium | reverse complement strand
ACACAAGGGGCTGAACCCCTTTACACTGAAGACTCTCATTGAGCAGAAAATCAGGCTGGTCAGCGAAACAATCAGGGTAATGTCCAACCTGAGGTAACGATTCTAGGGGTTGGGTAATGTTTTATCTTGAGGTAACGCGTGCACGATCCGATTCTTCGCTCTTCTGGGCAGGACCTCCTGCTTTCGGGAGTCCTAGTGCGATCGGCTGTTCCTTGGACGGTTGTTGTACCCTCCTAACGGCCGCAATTGATCGGGGCAACTCGCCCACGATTTCTTGTGCCACAACGCTTTTGGCTTCCTCTCCCCCGTATTTTCCAAGTGCGCCGTACCCCACAGGGTCTTGTCGTATTTGCTTTTCTGCTCGACCAGGATGCGGATGATGAGCTTTTCGCCACTCGGAGAGGAATTCTGAGCGGCAAGTAGGGGAGATGTTCGCTGGTTAGAGATGGTGCGGCATGGGTTCCGCGGTGAAGATGTCGTAGCGGATCTAGCACACCATTCCGCGAAAAGCATGCCGGGTGGGGATCACCGGAATAGTTCAAATTCTCCGCCATCCATGTCTGGGTTTCGATTACGGTTAGGCGATACCCTGTCCATCCCTAGAATCACAAATCCGGTGTCTACATCGATCGTCAATGTAACGGTGTCTTTTAGTCCCCAGGCATGATGCTAACCGTATGTGTCCCTTGTGCGAAAAAGGAAGTTGTTGTGCTGTTCCTGTTAGCGCTTTTGTTTCAAACAGTTGAAAATGCTCTCGACTGAGAAGGTGACGCGGAACACTATCTGAGTTGGACGTTCGCATACATGCAAAAAGGCGCAAACATCAGCCTGCGCCTTTTCCTGAAAAGGTTGGCATTTATCCTAATGCGGAAACGTCCCGCACCGCACCTTTGTCTGCGCTGGTCGCGAGGGCTGCATAGACGCGTAACGCCTTCGAGATGTCGCGCTTGCGGTTTAGGGGCTTCCAAGCGTTTTTGCCTTTGGCTTCCATGGCCTTGCGGCGTTCGGCGAGTTCTGCGTCGGTGATCCCTAGGTTGATGCGGCGGTTGGGAATATCAATCTCGATGACGTCACCATTTTGCACCAGCGCAATGGCTCCACCGCTTGCGGCTTCAGGGCTTGTGTGCCCGATGGAGAGACCAGAGGTGCCTCCAGAAAAACGCCCGTCGGTAAGCAGGGCACAGGCTTTGCCCAGACCGCGGGTTTTGAGGTAGCTGGTGGGGTAGAGCATTTCCTGCATACCCGGGCCACCCTTGGGGCCTTCGTAGCGGATCACCACCACATCCCCTGCTTGAACCTTCCCGTCGAGAATTCCTTCGGACGCCTCTTCTTGGCTCTCGAAAACCACGGCCTTCCCGGTGAAGGAGAGAATAGAGGAATCCACCCCGGCGGTTTTCACCACGCACCCGTCCAGAGCGATGTTGCCGTAGAGCACCGCTAATCCGCCATCTTGACTATAGGCGTTTTTTTGAGTGCGAATGACTCCCTTGGCGCGATCGAGGTCCAAGCTGCGAAAACGACGAGACTGGCTGAAGGCTTTAAGGTTGACACGATTCCCTGGGGCTGCGCGATAGAAGGCGCGAACCTCTTCGTTTTGTGCTCGCATGATGTCCCACTGTTCCAGGGCGTCGCCCATGGTTTTTGTGTGAATCGTGGGGATATCGCGGTGCAAAAGACCCGCGCGGTCGAGTTCTCCCAAAATCCCCATTACTCCACCGGCGCGATGCACATCCTCCACATGGATGTAATTGACTGCTGGGGCGACTTTGCAGATGCAAGGAGTGCTGCGGCTCAGGCGATCGATGTCCTTCATGGTGAAGTTCACGCCAGCTTCTTGCGCGACAGCCAGCAGATGCAGTACCGTGTTGGTGGAACCGCCCATGGCGATGTCAAGACGCATGGCGTTTTCAAAGGCCTGGAACGAGGCGATGGCTCGGGGAAGGATCGAGGCATCGTTCTGCTGATAATATTGGTGGCACATCTCCACGATGCGTTGGGCGGCACGAAGGAAGAGTCCTTTGCGGTCCGTGTGGGTGGCGACTAGGGAACCATTCCCAGGCAGGGACAAACCAAGCGCTTCGGTGAGGCAGTTCATGGAATTCGCCGTGAACATACCGGAACACGATCCGCAGGTCGGGCAGGCGCGGCGTTCCACTGCGGCGAGATCTTCATCCGACACCTTGGGATCCGGCGCCATCACCATGGCGTCGATGAGATCCAGGGCGTGGGTTTTGCCATCGGACAGTTTCACTTTGCCGGCTTCCATCGGTCCACCGGAAACAAAAATCGTAGGGATGTTGAGACGCATGGCCGCCATAAGCATCCCTGGGGTGATCTTATCGCAGTTGGAGATGCAGACCATGGCGTCGGCACAGTGGGCGTTGACCATGTACTCGACTGAATCGG
Organism: Fibrobacteraceae bacterium; assembly: GCA_035470605.1. GTDB lineage: Bacteria > Fibrobacterota > Fibrobacteria > Fibrobacterales > Fibrobacteraceae > CAIRAY01. Next base: position 1,096 of record DATIQS010000162.1, on the reverse strand, counting down.
CGATTAGGTCTCGGCTAGGTAAGGAGTAGAGCATACCACTGTGGCCCATGGCGATTCCGTCGTCAATGGCGATGGTGTCGAATTCCTTAGCAATGCCACCGGCCTTTTCAATTTCGCGGCACACGAACTGGCCAACCTCGTGTAGGTGCACATGTCCTGGCACGAATTGGGTGAAGGAATTGACTACGGCAATGATCGGCTTCCCAAAGTCGGAGTCTTTGACCCCGGTGGCGCGCCACAGGCTGCGAGCACCGGCCATGTTGCGACCGGAGGTGCTGGTTTTGGAACGAAAATCGGACATGGGAAACCTCACAGAAAAGTGTTCGCTCAAATATAGGGATTTTTGTTTTCTACCCTTCCCTAAGACCGATGTTCATTTTGACAAGTTTTGAACGCTGGAATTACTGTCCAGAGAGGTTGCAACGCCGGGCAAAAGAGAATCGTTCTGAATGGAATCAGGGGGGACGCTGTCTTGAGAACTGCTGTCTTGCCTGGCGGTGCTGTCATTGAGGCTATCCCCGGTTTCGATTCCTGGTTGTCCTCCATTCGAACTCAGGGCAAGGTAGAACTCGTTGCACGCGAAGAAAATAAACGTAGCCAATAAAAGAATTTTTTTCATGCTCCCCCCGGGATTCTTGGCAAAAATGGAATAGGGGTACCGATCTGGACGCGCATGTCTCCGAAACCATCGGAGAAATAGCTATAGGAAAAGGAGACAGCCAGGGGAATTTTGGTAACAAAAAATTGCAGCAGAATGGAAGGGCCCCAGGTGTAATGCGAATTCCTGATGCTGTATTCCTGTGCCGAGTCCTGTGAAATGGAGGTTTGTGCGTTTATGTCTTCGATCCAACGGTATTCCTGGGGGCACCAAAAGGCCTCAAGGCCAATACCCAGCAACAGAGCATTTCCACTGGCTAAGTGCCCTGTTGTGTCGATATTTGCGCCGATTGTTAAGGGGTAGTTTAAGGCAAAACCTCCTCCGGTTTCCCATTGCCAGGAGATTCGATCTTCACTTGAATTGTATTTCCATTGGGAGTATTGGACTAGAAGGCGCGGTTGAAACAATAGGTAACGCCATAGGGGCTTGTACCAGGAG
>DATIQS010000161.1:0-7294 GCA_035470605.1 Fibrobacteraceae bacterium | reverse complement strand
AAGTCGCGAGCGGTCCAGTCGCTTTTGTAAATACGCGTATGGAACACTACGCTTGCACCTGCGGCTAAGTCATTCGGGAGGGTATAGACGACACGAGAATAACCTCGTGCTGTGTCAACCACAGAGACGGTGACCCCTGCTGGGTTCGAGTAATCCACCATCGCGGTGAGCAGGGGCTCGGCCTTGGCAAAATAAGTAACGGAAGGACGGCTGACCGTAACGGAGCCCTGGTTGATGACAGTGACCGCGTAATTGATGAAGTTCCATTCCTCTTTGACCTTGGCGGTGCGGAGGTAAGGGGGAGGGCTCCGTGTCATGCCCTGAATATATGCATTCCCTGGATGGGCTGGCAAGGATCGTTCTTTGTGTGTGATGTGTTCTCTGAGGAATTTCCGTAAAATCGGCAAATATTTTTTCGGGGAAAAGCAAAAGAGGTACGGAATGCAGCACGACTTTTGCCGCTAAGCGATGGGGTGCTTTATGTTACGCAGAGGCGCGGTGGGCGTGGAATCCAGAACGATGGTTCTTCGTTAAGCATCTCGCGAGGCCCTTTTTGAACCACAGAGGTTTCGCACCGCAGATGTCGTGGCGAACGCTGCTTGATATAACGCGAAAATCAGATCGCGCCGCGAAAGCGTTTCACCTCGAACATCGAACCTCGTTTTGGAACTTTGCGTTTTAACTTCTGTAAGCTCTTTCCCGCTGGTGTGCATACATCGCAAGGAAGGTGAGGACTCCTGCGGGGACCAAATAGGACCAGACATCCGCAAGATGAGTGGGACGGAAAGACCACATATAAACGAAGATTAGATGTATGCTATAGATTTGGAGGGAGTGACGCCCCAACAAGGATGGGAAACGGAAGGTTAGCCATCGGGGGTGATTCCGAACCAGTAAGGCGCACCAGGAGACCACGGTGGTAAAGGAAAGCAAGCGCAAAGGCCCTAGCAACGTCCGGGAGGTCCAGATGCTTTCATCATTCGGGACCCTCCATCCCCAAATTCCGTTTTTCCATCCCCAGAAGAAAAAGAGACATAGGGAAATTAGGGACAGCGTTAGATTGAATCTCCAAGAGAACCGCCTTGGGCCGGTTGGGGTTCTTTGGCAAAAATGCGCAGAAAGTATAGCTGTCGTAGATCCCGCCCAGAATACAAACTGCCAGGATAGCGGATTAAAGATTCCGAAACGGAACCATCCAGATTGGGCCAAGGGACAGGCCTCGTGAAGGAAAAGAGAAACGAGCCACAGGTTCGCACTTGCTAGAAGCAGTATCCAGGCGCGAATCGTAGGCTTTTGCAAAACCCAGGGGAAAACGAGTCCCGCTCCAAGCATGAGGAGTACATAAAGTGGCAGCACGTCCAAATAATCTGGAAGATGAATGAGCAATAACGCTCCAGCGAGATGCGTCAACGGCGCGTCAGAAAATCCTTCCCAACCCGGGAGGCCTTTCCAGCCCCAAAGGGATAACGTCATCATCAGAAAGGCCAGCGCCACTACGCTGAACGTATGCCAGGTCCAAATTTTCCAGGTCCTTCGCAGAAACCAGAGGGGTGCATTTTCCTTTCGCTGTGCCACGCGAGTCACCACGAATCCCGAAAGGAAGAAAAAGCCCTCTGCCGCGCTCCAGAAACCCAGGCGTCCATATAGGAGATGTGCGATAGGTCCCCCGAGATGGTCCAGAATCATCAGGATCAACAGGATTCCACGAATCGAATCGTAGACGGCGATGCGTTTTGTGGTGGCCAAGCGTCAAAGATAATCGCCTGGGACGTATAGATGAATAGCTATTTTGACGCCACCATTCCATTTTTGGGAGTATCACCATGACCGCATTTCTGAAGACATCCATTCGGCTCCCGGAATTCTGGGCGCGACTGGCTTTGTTGTTATTAACGACCATTGTTTATGGATTGACGCTTTCTCCTTCTGCCTCTTTTTGGGATTGCGGGGAATTTATTGCGGCGGCGCATGTGCTGGGGATTCCTCATCCGCCAGGAACACCTCTTTTCGTGATTCTTGGTCGGGTCTGGGATTTACTGCTGTTCTGGGCTGGGCCCGTAGCGTTTCGGATTAATTTGCTTTCTGCTGCCGCTTCGGTTTTGGGGGCGCTTTTTTCATTTCAGATTGCTTTGGAAGTCCTGCGCCGTTGGGATTTAAAGCCCTCTTTACGGGCGGCTCTAGCCTTTCTCGCAGGGGCTCTTGTGGCGTTTGGCGATACTTGGTGGTTCAACGCGGTGGAAGCTGAAGTGTATGGGGTTTCCATGGCAATGCTGCTTGGATCTGTCTGGGTCCTGCTGCGTTGGGATCGAGCGGAACACTCGGAGCGGGCTCCTTGGCTGGTCTTATTCGTTTATCTCTCATTCCTCGGGATTGGTGTACATACCAATTCCATGTTGGTGTTCCCTTTTGGCTGGATTTTTGTAGGAGCACGAAGTGATCGGTTGAAACCAAAACGCTGGCTTTGGGCTTTCTGCGGATTTGTGGTGCTGCTTTTGGCGTTGCTGCTAGCTCAACCCGCATGGTACAGTTCGACCCTGTTGCGCATTTTCGCACTTCTGGGAATGGGAGGGCTTCTCGCCTGGTCTGTACGGCAGCGAGAACTTCTGGATTTGCCCTTCTGGATTCTGGGGGCCTTTTTGTTCACGGTGGTTTTTTTGACGCAAACCTTTCTGGAGGGCCTGGCTCTGGCGGCAGTCCTATTAGGAGGATTATGGGTCTATGGTCGGTTGGTGCGGCGGCGTCCGTCTTCTGTTCCTTCGCTGCAGCACCTCAGCGTCGGATTGGCTTTAGCGCTTATTCTGGTGGCTGGGTTGGGGTTTTCTGTGCAACTCGTGATTCCCATACGCTCATCCACGAATCCTGTTTTGGATGAGAACAACCCGGAAACTTGGCCTCTGTTGCTCGATTTTTTGGAACGCAAACAATATGGCAGTATGGGAATGTTTGAACGAGCACTTTGGCGTCGTGCGGATCCCGTTCACCAGCTTGGATTTAGTGAGCGCATCGGATATCTGGGCTATCACCTCAATCAGTTTATGCCTGCGCCGCTGGGGGCGCAGACGCCGACCTCACTCACCCAAGGGCTCCTGTCATCCGGCTGGATGGGCGTTTCTCATTTAGTTCATCGAGTCTTTTGGGAATTTATTTTGGTTGTCGTGCTTTGGGCGGGATTCCTGCTACGCAAGGACCCTCGTGCCGTTTTTCTGTGGTGCTTGTTTGTGTGTATGGCTTTGGGGCTTATTTTTTATGTGAATTTCGCCGATGGAAGCCGTCCCGATTCCCGTGATGCCAGTGCCTGGCAAAAAAGTATGGCCCTATTGCAAAAGGAACTAGTCAACCAAGGGCTGCCAAACCTCCCTCCTAGAGATGAAATGCGTCGAAGCATTGAGGAATGGAAAGTAACCCGTAAGGTTACCCCGAGTATGGAGGCTCTTCTGCAGTGGGAAAAGGCTGCGGTTCGGGCTGGAACTCATGTGCCCATGCCTCCCCGCAATGTGCATCGTGAGGTCCGTGAGAGAGACTATTTCTTTACACCGGTTTTTGCGTTGTTTGGAATTTTATGTGCATTGGCCTTAGGGCTTTGGGCACAAAGGACTTCGTATGCCTGGGTGCGTCAGGGTGTGTTTGTGGTTGCGTGTGGATGCTGGCTTCTGCCACTGGTCACGCATTTTCAAACCCATGACCGATCTGGAGACTGGGTCCCGCGAGAGTTTGCCGCAAACCTGTTGCAAAGCGTGCCTCCCCATGGAATTCTGTTGACCTTTGGTGATAACGACACCTTTCCTTTATGGTATCTCCAGATGGTGGAGCGCGTGCGGACCGATGTCCTGGTGGTCAATACCAGTTTGGCGCAAATGCGCTGGTACGAAGAGCAGATGCTGGCTCAACGCCCTGATTTACACCTTACACACACTCTAAATGAACTCTGGTCTCAAGGACGTCGTCGGCAGGGATCCCCCAGAATCTCTGTGCATGGCGAAGAGGGTTACTATGCGGGAGATTCGCTTTGGGCTCCGACTCCGGGACGTCAGTTCCTCGCAGAATTGGTGCTGGAAAATTGGCCTCGCGTCCCTGTTTGTTACATGTTTACAGCGAATCCTCGCGATTTGCCGGGAGGAGGGCGCCTAGGAAATCAGTGGTCTCCTATTGCAGGCCTAGTGCGGCAACTGGGGTTGGACCCAGCAAAAGCGGATTCCTTGCTGGTGCGTCGAAGCGCTTCGGAATACCAGATGCGAGGTTTCGCCAATGGCCTTTGGCGCTGGCAGGAGTCCACCGCACGCTCTGCGGCCAATTTTCGGTTGCTGTTTTCACTGGCCGAAAGCAAGGCGCAAGGGACCATTTTGGATACATTGCGTCAGCGTCGGGCCTTATTGGACTAAACGTGATTTTTGGCAATACAAATTAAAGATGGAAATGGAAATTTGGTTTAGGCCCCCCGGAGGGGGGCGGGATTTGATCACCTAGGCTCCCCTCGAGGGGGCCAAGCCCCTCAAACGCAAAAGTTCTTGTTCTCTAATTTAAGTGAATTTAAGATTCTTGTATGTCCACCAAAAGACTACAAATGCAAAAAAAAGATTGGATTTTCTCTCTTTTTGTGATGTTGATCACATTTCATGGAGTTTATTCCACTGAAATTCGGGGCCCTTTGATCCATTTTGAGTGCCCGCCTCCGCGAAATTTTGCGGAAGAGCCGCAAGGATACCTTTATCGCCCATTAAAGGGTCAGGAGCTGGATTATCATTTTAGTACCGCCCCTCGTTGTGAGGTCTGGCTTCGTTATGAGCTTGATGTGGACTCTTTGGAGGGCTTTTTCCTGCAATTTGGCTATGCAACGTTAGATTGGGCCCAACCATGGCTGGACGGCGTCCCGTTGGAGGCACAGGGAAGCGCTTTACCGATTCGTAATCGAGTTCTGAATTTTCATTTACCGACATGGATTATTCATATGGGGCCAGGACATCATCACTTGGCCATTGCGTGTTCAGATACGACTGGGCAGTTTCGAACCCCTCATGTGTTCTTGCCAGAAAGAAAATTTTTGTCTATCCAAGAAAATCGGAATTTTTTGGATGGAATCACCATTGGAATCCTTCTCTTTCATGTCGCCACAGCCTTTATTCTTGCCTTCGCTTTGGAACGGCGTTATTCGGGTAGGCTGTATGCGGCCTTTATTTTTGTGGCCACGTTGTATCTTATGACGACTACCGGTCACGCCTATTACTACCTGTGGCCGAAATACCCCAAAATCAACAGTTTTATCCAACTTCAAACGGCAATGGTGGCAATCAATTTGCTTGTAATATGGATCTTGCGATTCCAGAACGCACAAAAAATTTTGCCTCGTCTTACGAAAGCCATTCAGGCCTTGGCTTGGTCGAATCTCGGGATTGCTGCTTTACTGCCCCTCTGCCTCATTCCCTCTTTTTCTGGAGCCATACAATGGTTACGGGAGCATGGGACTATGGATTTGCTTTCCTTGTTTCTTGAAACGATCTCCTTATTGATAATTATATGGCTTGCTTTCTGGAAGAGGAATCACGAATCCCAAATCCTATTTTTTAGTCTACTGGCTCCAATTTTTGCCACGATGCTGGCTTTTGCCCATGATTTGGGCCTTTTGCAAATGAGTTTTGAATTTCGGCTGCGGTGTATGCAATGGGCCTCCATGCTGATGTTTGTCGCTCTTTCTGGGATGTTGATTTTCCGTATTCAGCGGCGTTTTGTTGAAACCACGGATTTGGAACATCGTTTTTCTACTAGGGTCGTTTTGGCTGGGGAGCGAGAACGTCGCCAAATCGCTCGTGAAATTCATGATGACATTGGTCAACGCATGGTGGCATTGCAATACCAGCTGTACAATAGCCACGTCCCGGAGGCTGCTGCGGGCGTACGGGATATTATTAAGGATCTGCGACACATGGCTCACAGTCTACATCCGGTATCCTTAATCAACGGTGGTTTGCACGATGCGTTAACTAGCCTTGCCCATGACCTGGAAACGAAAAGCGGCTTCCGTTATCAGATTCATTTACACCCCCTTCTGGCGGAAATGACCGGAGAATCTGCGTTGCATCTTTTGCGTATCATTCAGGAATCCACCAGCAATGCGCAGCGCCATGGCAATGCGAGTTCCATGACGATTACCAGTCAGTTGCTGGACGGAAAACATGTCGTTCAAATTACCAATGATGGGCAACCAATGAACCCAAAATATGCGGAGGGATTTGGCTTAACCAACATTCGGGCTCGAATGCGTTTATTGGGTGGCTCGTTGACCGTTGAGAATCCCGATGAGGGTGGCCCTCCCGTGTTGATTTTAATCTTTCCGGCTTAAAGCTCTGAATATGAAGTCCTTGCGCCCATGTTTAGCCATTGGTGCACCAAACGTTTCCAGAAGCGCGCATCGCGCCCAGAAACGTCGCCTGGGTGGAAGACCAACCTGGGAATGCCTGGCGTCCGTTGAACCAAATGAAGGGCTGTCCATTTGGCAAAAGTCCGCCAGGGGAAAGTAAGGCCCGCCAAGGATACGGGAATAGAAAACACTTTAGCAGAAGGCTTCTGGATATGCAATTTGAAACGGCTTTCATGCACATTCCACCCGACTTTCAGAGAGAGGTCTGTAAGATGGCGAGTGGCAATCCATGTTGGAGGAACAAAACCAGCAGCTCTTCCAAGAGCAAGAAGATCCCAGGCTCGTATCGCATTCTCCAGCAAGGTTTTGGAGTCCGTTTCGTTCAGCCCGGCGAATTCCGCTTCTCCGCCAGTGAGAGATAGAGCAATGTGTCCTAACCAGTGGCGAGTCTGCTGAGGTTGTGCTTGATGAAGATATCCATGTAGAAGAAGCTCGTATCCTTTGTTCTGGAGGCGTTGAACAAATTCACGGAAACGAGTATCAACGGAATTTCCTGGGATAATTCCTAACGCACAGATAGGCAGGCCCCATTCTGCCAGGAGGAGCAGTTCCTGTTCCACCAGTTTCATATTCGTGTTGGACACATCGTGATACGCGGCAAGAAACCGAAAAGAGGCTTTTTTGGCCATGATTACAATCTAAGTGATTCCATTTGTGATTTGCATCAAAGAGAATGGGTTGTTGATCCCTGTTGTGAATATTTTGCCGCTAAGGTTCGAAATAAAACAGAATCGCCTTTCTAGTCTTATTTTGAGGAGTTTTGTGCTTTATCCAAAATCTTTCATCAATCTGCCAACAGAAATTTTGGCTTTCGGCCCTTTTTTTGCTTGACGATTTCGGCTTCCCTTCATAAATTTTGCCGTCATTTTTGCCGAAGTAGCT
>DATIQS010000160.1:0-2745 GCA_035470605.1 Fibrobacteraceae bacterium | reverse complement strand
TCCCTTGGTCGGGTTGGGGATTATGGCTGCGGTGGTGCAGCGGGGACGGGCCTCCTTGGATCGCATCATGGACCTTTGGATGAAATCCGAGGACGTCGTGGAGGTCTCTCCTCAGCGGCCTCAACCCTTTCAGCGTATGGAGATTCGTCATCTGAATTTTCGATTTGCGGATGAGGTGCGAGATGCCTTGCGGGACGTCTCTCTAGTCCTTGAACCGGGTCGCTCCATTGGCCTGGCTGGAGACACGGGGGCGGGGAAGAGTGTATTAGCCAAGCTGGCTTGTGGTGTTTTGGAGGCACCTAAGGGAGCTATTTGGATCAATGGGGCGGACTTCGCGGACATCCAATTCCAGGAATCCCACGGAGCCTGGCGACATTGGTTTGCCTATGCCCCTCAGGATGGATTCCTTTTTTCCTGGACGATTGCAGATAACATTTCAATGCATCCCTCCACACCCCCAGAAGAGGTTTGGAACGATGCCGAAAAGGCCGGCCTTGGACCGGATATCCCGACGTTTCCCCAGGGGCTTTCTTCTGTGCTTGGCGAAAAGGGGGTGAATCTTTCCGGTGGGCAACGTCAGCGGGTGGGTTTAGCGCGAGCTTTCCGGGCGCTGGCCCCCATAATGGTATTGGATGATGTACTCAGTGCGGTGGATCCGAAAACAGAGAGGCGTGTAGTCGAAAGCCTGCTGCGTCTGCGGGAATCTCATGCGCTGCTGATCGTTTCCCATCGATACGCCTCCTTGGAACAGTGCGATGAAATTCTCTTCCTTCGCGATGGACGGGTCCTGGAACGGGGAACCCATGCGCAGTTGCTTGAACAGAACGGTGCTTATGCGCATAACTGGAAGCTGCAGCAGGTGGGGAAAAAATCATGATCAAGGTCTTCCGATTGTTGCGCCCCTCGCGACGTCTGTTGGCGTTGGCTTTGCTTGCATTACTGGTGGCGGAAACCTGTCCTTTCATATATCCCCTGTTGTTGCAGCGCATTCTGGATGGTGGAGCCATTCACGGAAGCACCCAGGATTTCTGGCGCTGGATTCTCGCATACGCGGCTTTGGTGATGGTTCATTCCGTTTTCCTCTTTGGGCGCACCTTCACGGGGCAACGGTTGTCTATTGATGTGACGTATCACCTGCGTCTGAGGCTCTTCCACCATCTCCAACGCTTACCGTTGCGCTTCTTGCAGCAGACTCCAGTTGGTTCTACCATGACTCGTCTTTCGAGCGATGTGGATGCTTTTGGAACTTTATTTAGCGAAGGATTTTTGGAAATCGTTGGTAGCATCCTTTTGCTGTTCCTGTCGGTGGGGGTGATGCTCAGTATGGATTGGCGATTGGGCCTTGCGACCTTGGTCTTTTTCCCGGCGCTATTCGGAATTTCCGCCTGGTTTCGCGCCCGTTTTCGTTCCTTGCAGACTCGTTTTCGCAATGAGCTTGCGTCTCTGAACGCCTTTTTACAAGAAACCCTGAACGGCGTGGTCATTATCCAGACGTTTTCCCGTCTTTCCTGGATGCAACAGTTGTTTCAAATCCGCAACCAAGCCTTCCGCAAGGTGACGCTGAGTTATGCGCGCCATTATGCCGGTTTTTTCCCGCTGATTCAGTCTCTATCCGACCTGTCTTTGGTGACTTGCTATGCGGCAGCTCTGTGGTTGATTGGACGTGGACAGCTCAGTGTGGGAACATTGGTCGCCTTTGCCTGGTTCGCTTCGATTTACAGCCGTCCTTTGCGTGATTTGAGCGATCGCATCAACACCCTGCAAACCGCGTTGGCCGCAGGGGATCGCACGGCAGAATTTCTTGCGCAGCCAGAAGAAGCAACGCCGCAGGGAGGCGTACAGATTCATCCCCACAGCGATATCCCTGCCTTGTCTTTTCGCGAGGTGTACTTTGCTTATCCAGAGGGTTCGTCTGTGTTGCATGGACTTTCATTTGATTTGGCACCACGAGAAAGTGTCGCCCTGACAGGAACAACCGGTTGCGGCAAAAGCACAACCTTGCAGCTTGCTTTGCGTTTCCTCGTGCCTCAACAGGGGCGAATCCAGATTTTCGGAGAGGATTTATCTCGGATCGATGTAGACAGTCTGCGTGCTCAGGTTGCGTGGCTTGGCCAAGATCCCTTCCTTTTCCCGGCAAGTATTGCAGATAACATTTGCCTAGGGCACCCTTATGAAACATCTCGATTTTCAGAGGTTTGTCGTCGAGCTCAGTTGGAACCCTGGCTCGTGACCCTGCCGGAGGGGGTGGATACCCTCGTGGGCACAGGAGGTCGAGGGCTCTCCAGCGGACAGCGTCAACTCATCGCCTATGCGCGGGCTTTGTATCAGGATCCCGCCATCCTGTTACTCGATGAACCTTCCGCGTCGTTAGATGCATCCACCGAACACGCCTTGCAGTTAGCCCTACGCGAATTACTGGTGGGTCGAGCCGCTCTGATCGTTTCGCACCGTCCAGCCTCCATCACCGCCTGCGATCGGGAAATGCATTTACCCGAAGGGGTGTAGAATGCGGCCATAACAGGGCCATAGGTGAATCAGAAATTCCCCGTTCTTTTCCTCTATCTCATAGGATGGGTCCAGATGATCCCTCCAGTGGCGATTCGTTCTGGCCAGATTCTTGGGGAGGGATATTTGCAGCTCAATAGCTTCAGGGGCAGAATTCACCAGAACCAACACGGGGTGTTCTGTACCAGAACCGCGCCAATAGGCCAATTGTTGTGCAGCGACGTGAACTTGACGATATCC
>DATIQS010000159.1:0-1975 GCA_035470605.1 Fibrobacteraceae bacterium | reverse complement strand
CAACTACTTTGACGAACTGGGTCTTCCAAGGCTTAGTATGGCGAAGTAGCCCAATTTCTTCGAACCGCCGTATGCGGACCCGCTTGTACGGTGGTGTGGCAGGGGAACGCGGAATCAATATTCCGCGCCCCTATGCCGATTCGGCATTCCTTGTAGCATGAATTTCCTTTTCATAAGGGCACCTCTAAAAATTAGCTTTGAGGCCACTTCGAGCGAGATTGATGCAATCCAAGAAAAACAGGCAAAACGACCGGCTGAGCAACCACTTGCGGCTGAGCCGCTTAGTGGGGGGGCTGTCCTCTATGAGGAAGGCCTACTTGGAGTAGGTTGAAAACGCTTTTGTCTGTTTTGATGATATCTCCGTCCTGATATGCCAGTTAGGCTTTAGCCGTTACTGGCACATATCCTCAGCTGAGGAAAGCTTTGCTTGGTTACGGAGACATATACTCGAATACGCAGGAGAGCGCAGTCGTAGCCGGAATGAGCCAAACGGGAATTTTTAGAGGTGCCCATAAGCGTTTCTTTGAAATTGGGGCACCAACTAGGGAGCCGGGATGGCGGAGAAGCCGAGCCAGAACGGGTGAGGAACAGGATATCGAACGAGATTAAACCAGAGCAGAAAAAAAGCCCAATGGAGATATGTGTCAGTAGCGGCTAAAGTCTTCTCAAAGCGGATATAAGTCGGCATCTCTGCTAGAGATGGATTGCATCAGAATTCGCATATCAAAACGGAGAGATCATCCGAACGGCCGCAGTTAACCAAGCCGACTCCCCCATGATACGTTCAAATGATCCGTGATGCCGCTAGCGCGACTAAGACCGAAACTTGGATGGCACAATACTCTTTGTGTACAACTGCGATTGTTGGGCTCATGCATTCAACAGGAAGAGTCTTTGCGCTTCGCTTGACACCTTTTCCCATTTGTTTTAGATTAGGGCCATGTGCAACAACTCCCGTTTTTTCGGTTGGTGGTGGTTCTTGTAAAACAAGGGCCTGCGCAACTATTTTTGGAATGATGATAAACCGCGGGTCCCAGACCTGCGGTTTTTGTTTTGGCCGCTCCTGGGCCGCAAAGGAGAATGAATGCTTCTGGATTCCTTTCCCAGCCGGGAAACCTTCCGTGACCAGGCCAAGACCGCGAATGTAATTCCGGTCGCCTCCCGTATCCTGGCTGACATGGAGACGCCCGTTTCGGTGCTCGCCCGCTTTCAGGGCCATGCCGAATCCCTCTTTTTGTTCGAGTCCGTGGAGGGTGGCGAACGCTGGGGCCGCTACAGCTTCATGGGCACACAAGCCAAGGTGCGGGTGACCGTGTTCCGCGAGGATGTCGTGGTGCGCCAAGGCATTCAGCAGGAGCGCATTCCCCACCACGGTAAGCCCATGGACGTGTTGCGCAAAATTATGGCACCCTACAAATTGGCTTCTTTCCCGGGACAACCGCGTTTTTGTGGCGGGCTGGTGGGCTATTTCTCCTACGAGATGGTGCATTTTTTCGAGCCGCGCATCCCGAACAAACTTCCGGGCGAAAAGCCCTTGGCCGATCTGATGATCCCCGAGACTCTGCTGGTTTTTGACAATGTGCAAAATACCCTTACGGTCATGGCGCTGTCTTTTGTGCAATCGGGAGAAGACCTGGACCAGGCCTATATGGCCGCGACAGCCAAACGGGACGCCTTGCTTGCCAGACTTTCGGAACCAGCGCATTTGTCCGTCCAACAGGGTTCCCAACGTGACTTGACACCCAAACCCATCATTCCCGAACAGAAGTTTCGCGACCAGGTGCTAAAGGTCAAGGAGCACATCGTCTGTGGCGACATCATCCAATGCGTGCTATCTCAATCCTTTGTCTGTGAGGTCCCCGAGGACCGCCTGGGGCTGTATCGCGCCCAACGGCATCTGAACCCGTCGCCCTACATGTATTATCTGCATCTGGGCAACACGGAGCTGGTGGGCTCCAGCCCCGAAACCATGATC
>DATIQS010000158.1:0-4959 GCA_035470605.1 Fibrobacteraceae bacterium | reverse complement strand
CAACTACTTTGACGAACTGGGTCTTCCAAGGCTTAGTATGGCGAAGTAGCCCAATTTCTTCGAACCGCCGTATGCGGACCCGCTTGTACGGTGGTGTGGCAGGGGAACGCGGAATCAATATTCCGCGCCCCTATGCCGATTTTCCCATCCGGATCGCTGGCTTAACACCGGAACCCCCGGAAGGAAACCCTATGGAAACCGCAACGATTCCCCAAACCACCACGGGCGCGCAGCTCCTGATCGATATTCTGCAGCGGCATGGGGTCCGGGTCCTCTGTGGCATTCCCGGCGGCAACATTCTTCCTTTTTATGATGCCTTGTATGGATCTCCTCTTCGGCATATTTTGGCTCGGCATGAACAGGCTGCTGCTTTTATGGCTCAAGGGATGGCTCGCGCCTCAGGAAAACTGGGCGTCTGTGTGGCCACATCAGGCCCAGGAGCGACGAATCTGTTGACTGGCATCGCTGACGCTTGGCGAGATTCCATCCCTTTGTTGGCTATTACGGGTCAGGTGCCTTTTTCTATGATCGGCACCCAGGCTTTTCAGGAGATCGACATTGTTTCCATGGTGCGTCCTTGCGCCAAGGCTTGTTTTGCCATTCAGTCTGTGGAGGAAATCGCCCCGATGGTGCATGAGGCTATTCAAATCGCTACTCGAGGTCGCCCTGGTCCGGTGTTGATTGACATCCCCAAGGAGTTGTTTTCTTCAGAGAGTTCGGTGCCTGTGTTTCCAAGCACGATCCAGGAATCCAGCAAGGCTCCCATCCCTTCACCGCAGGCTCTGCAGCAGGCGGACTCCCTGCTACACGAGGCGAAACGCCCCTTGCTGTACATTGGTGGGGGTGTGGTGCAGGCAAACGCAGCTGTGGAGTTGCGTTCCTTTTGTGAGCGTATGGAAATTCCAACGGTGTCTACGCTGATGGGGTTGGGCGCTTTGCCTAGCGATCATCCGCAGCTTTTAGGCATGATCGGTATGCACGGGCATCCGGCGGCGAACATTGCGGTGAACCATTGCGATTTGCTCCTGGTGATTGGGGCTCGATTCGATGACCGAGCGACGGGTGCGTTGCAAAAATTTGCCCCTCAGGCGCGAGTGATCCATGTGGACATAGACGCTCAGGAAATTGGCCGCTTGCGTTCTGTGGATTGCGCTTTGCCTGGAGATGCCCGCGAAACGCTGATGCGTTTGTGTGCCGGGAGTCGTTGCCTATGCCCCTCTGCATGGCGTCAGGAAATAGAAATCCTGAAGCGGGAATTCCCTTTGCCTGAAAACACTGCGCACCAATTGATCCGGGACATTGCGGAGGCGGCGGGTGAGGACTGTTTGGTGGCTACCGATGTGGGGCAGCACCAGATGTGGACGGCGCAGGCCTTCCCCTTTCGCCATCCGCGGCAGTTGTTGACTTCAGGAGGCTTGGGGACGATGGGTTTTGGTTTGCCCACCGCGATCGGGGCTGCATTAGCTCGTCCAGAAAAGACGGTGCTGTGTCTGAGTGGCGATGGTTCTTTGCTGATGAACCTACAGGAGTTAGCCACATTGGCGGAGTTGGATTTGCCAGTGAAAATTTGTGTGTTTCAGAATGGTGGACTGGGGATGGTGCGACAACAGCAAACCCTGTTTTTTGACCAGCGTTACCAGGCTTGTGATTTTATGCGTGTCCCGAATTTCTGTGCCATTGCGGAGGGCTTTGGCATTCCTGCTCTGCACGCAGATCCTGCTACCCCAGAAATTTGGCAAAGTTCATTCTGGAGTCCCGGTCCCGCTTTGCTGGAATTTTCCCTGAACCCGGAGGAGATGGTTGCTCCTATGGTGCCTACAGGTAAAGGTCTGACGGAAATGATTCTTTTATAGGGTATTCCGTCTGCTTTGGTAGGCCAGTGCGACAAACAACCCGAGGAAGAGCATGAACGCCACGGCTGCGATTCGGAGCGACAACGAGACCATATCGGAGCGGAAACGCATTTCCACTTGGTGGGTTCCCCCAGGAACCACGACGGCGCGCAACGTCCCAAAGGCTTTAAATACGGGAGCGCTGACTCCGTCAATAGAGGCTTTCCAATACGGATGGTAGTTCCCGGCAACCAGAAGGACGACGGCCGAGTCCGCCTTGACGACAAATCGTTGTGTGTCCATGCGAGGGGATTCTTCTAGCTTTGCATAACCCGGGATGGTGCGGGGTTGGGAGGCATTCGCGACGATCGCGGCTAGTGTCGCTTGCACGGAATCGGGTTGAGTACTGTCGATCACCATTGGAGTTGACTGGGGATGGAACTCTGCGGTAGAGGGCAAATCTTGAGGTGCTTTTTCCACCAACAGAATCCGGCGGTAATCACAGCCATTCTTAAGCATGGGGATGATAGAGTCGTGCGGGACAACCTGATAGGCGCCGTAAACCGATGCATAGGGCATGGCTTCCGGGTTGCGCATGGGGCGTGTGCCCTGGGGTGTATCAAAGATGACATAGCCGATGTTTAGCAAATTCAAGAATGGATTGTTCTGGACGTTGCTGAGAAAATTCTCCGAGTTATTCCCTCCACGGAATTCACGGTACGAGGCCAGTTCATTGTCATGGAATCCCATCGCGTTTCGCATCCCGTAAGCCGAAAACACATTGCCGGATAAGGCGGGTTGCCGCGATACGGAAAGCAGGCGTGGAAATTGCAACGTGTCAGGAGAATCGCTTCGCAGCGCTTGAAGGATTTGGTTGTCGGGTTGCAGATAACGCTCTCGGGGAACATTCTGAACATAGGGTTGATCCACCCAAAACAGGTTCAGTCCCGCGATAATCGCTACCAGACCAACGGATTGCCAGCGGGGACGAGGAGAGGCGAGCAAGAAGAAGGCGGCAGCCGCGGAAAGAAGGACGAGAATAGCAGAGGGCACGACGTTAAACGCACTTTGAGACATTAGGTCTAAATTGAGTGCTTGGAAGTAAGGGGCTGTATTTGGATCGGTGGCGACTTTTTGACCAGAAAGAAACACTCCTGCGGCAAGAACAAAGGGCAGCAACACCAGCAACAGTTCTACCTTGTTCGATCCTCGCAAACCATTGGTCCAGGCGTTCATTAGATTCGAAAGGGTAAAGGGTTCGTCTCGATCTTGCAGATTGAGCGAGGCAACCACGAGGGCGCCGAAGAGAATAGTGACTAGCGCTCCTGGAACGCCCAGCATCGATTCCCACATAAACCTAGCAAGGGTCACTACGCCGACTAAACTTGCGAATAAAATAGCACCAGGGACCAACTTGTTTCGCTTTTCCTTGTTCGCCAGGATGTCCAGAACGGGTGCGGCCATCATGCCCATCGCTAGTGGGATCCAGAAGATCGCCATGGCTGGAGCGCGGAAATTTTTTGCCCCTGGTAAAATGTGATACCAGAGGGAAAATAAGGGAGAATGAGCGCCGAGGGCATAGGACAAGGCCACCGAACAACCAAGGAACCAGAAAATAGCCGCCCGACGGTTTCCAGGAACAAAGAGTCCCAAGAAGGCAAGGAAGGTGAGAGCCGCTCCCGCCGTATCGTGATTGAGCTTGAAGACATTGTGTCCCCAATAGGCTTTGCTTTGGCCCTCATCCGTTCCCAAAAAACCGGGGACCAGCATGGAGGCGAGTTCCTCTTGGTGCAACGACCAACTCACCGCATGGCCGAAGCTGGTCTTCTCATCGGTACCGCGAACAGATTGCTGTGTGGTGTAAACATAGGGCGGGAGAATCTGGAAGGAGCCCATTCCTAGAGCCAAGGCGAGAGCGATGGCCGCCATACCCAGACGTGAACCTCCTTGCCGGACACCTAAACGCAAACGGAAAATTTCGAACAACGTGTAGAGGCCCGCTCCCCACAAGAAGAAATAAGTGAGTTGGATGTGGGCAGAAAGAACCATCCATAAAATCGATAGGGTAAGAATGATCATCCCTGAAATTCGGCCTTCGCGAAGAATGCGCAACAAACCAAAGATGGCTAAGGGGGCCACGGAAAACACCATCATTTTTCCATCGTGACCACCGTAAATATGTGTGAAGAACTGAGGGTTCAGAGCGTACAGGAAGGCGAGCAGGGCGGCCCATTCCCAACGACCGGTGACCTTACGGAATAGGACGTAAGCAGACAGGAAGGCGATATAGACACAGAGGATGAATTTGAACCCTACTGCACGGGCCGGGTCCATGATCCATTGGGTGAGTACCAGAGGATGATAGGCATCTCCGAAAATGGCATCCAATGTGGGAAGACCTCCCAGCCTAGAGTCGTCCCACTGAGTGAGCAGGAAATTCTGCACCCGTAAAAAGCGGGAACCCAGACTGTTCAATTGGTCGCTGTTCAGCATCAGCAGACTAGAGTCGAACAGGAAGGTATGAAAGACAATGACTAAGAGAAGGGCGAAGCCCGAAGCCAAGAGAAGATGTTTTTTCATGACCAAAAAATAGCAAGGCCAGAGAGACTACGGTGAATGCCCCTCAAAGTTTTCCTTAATTCGCGATTCAAGGGAAAACTGAGTGATTCCAGAACAGGAATCAAGTTTTGGAGGAATCTAGCTCCCGTTGGCCATGCTTTTTTAAAGCGTGATACAAGGAACAAACAGAAATAACGGCTACCGCGATCACGACTGTCCATTTGACGAGCTTCAACATAGCAATCCTTCCTTTTCAGGAGCATTTAGCCCAAGTATACTGATAATGATTTGGGGTTGCAAGGAGTCTCCAAAAAATCCATAGAGGGGCGGCTATTCGTTTTCCCTTGAAAATTCAGGGAATTCGTAAAAACGAGTGGCATTTTCCAGGCAGATTTGAGCCAGTTCCTGCACCGGAATGCTCAATGTCTCTGCCATGGTTTGTAAAACCAGACTTACCATGCCGGGGTGGGCAGGCTTTCCACGATGCGGAACGGGGGCTAGATAGGGGGAATCGGTTTCCGTCAGGAGACGGTCTCTGGGGAGTCCTGGCAAAATGGCACGCAAATCC
>DATIQS010000157.1:0-7517 GCA_035470605.1 Fibrobacteraceae bacterium | reverse complement strand
CATTTTTCCAGAACTCCTCACGCAGTTCGGGAATTTTTTTCAATGTGGCTTCCAGGCCAGCCTTGTTACGTGCCATGCCTACGTTTTCCCACATCATTTTTCCAAGCTCACGATGGATTTCATTGACCGTGCGTTTTCCCTTGATGCCCAGAAGTTTGCCAATTCGTTCCTTGGCTTCCTTCTTTGCTTCTTCAAACGCCACATGGCCTGCAGTGATTTTATCAAGTTTGGTGCCCGCGAAATAGCCACCGATGGTATAAGGAATGACGAAGTAACCATCGGCCAAGCCCTGCATAAGCGCGGAAGCCCCCAAACGATTGGCTCCGTGGTCAGAGAAGTTCGCCTCCCCCAAAACAAAGCAGCCGGGGATGGTGGACATTAAATTGTAATCGACCCACAGGCCGCCCATCGTATAGTGGATGGCGGGGAAAATACGCATCGGCGTTTTGTAAGGATTCTCATCCGTAATTTTTTCATACATCTGGAAGAGGTTACCATACTTGGCGGCAATCGCGTTTTCACCCAAGCGCCCGATGGCTGACTTGAAGTCGAGAAACACTGCTTTTTTGGAGGGGCCAACGCCCATTCCGTTATCGCATACAAGCTTCGCATTCCGGCTCGCGACGTCACGGGGCACCAGGTTACCGAAAGAGGGGTACTTCTCTTCCAAGTAGTAATAACGTTCCTCTTCTGGGATCTCTTCAGGAGACCGCGAGTCTCCCTTCTTTTTCGGAACCCAAACACGACCGTCATTACGCAGGGATTCGGACATCAGGGTGAGTTTGGACTGATGTTCACCGCTCACCGGAATGCAGGTGGGGTGAATTTGCGTATAGCAAGGATTCGCGAAGAATGCGCCCTTTTTGTGCGCACGCCAAGCTGCGGTCACATTAGAACCCTTAGCGTTAGTGGAGAGGTAGAACACATTGCCATAACCACCGGTTGCTAAGCAAACCGCATCGGCTTCATGGCTTTCGAGCTCTCCGGTAATCAGGTTTCGAACCACGATACCGCGGGCTTGGCCGTTAATCACCACTAATTCGAGCATCTCACGACGGGGGAACAATTTCACCGAACCAAGAGAGACCTGGCGCATCATGGATTGGTAAGCGCCTATCAGCAGTTGCTGCCCCGTCTGACCGCGTGCGTAGAAGGTACGAGAAACTTGGGCACCACCAAATGAGCGGTTATCAAGCAATCCGCCATATTCACGAGCAAAAGGGACCCCACTCGCCACGCACTGATCAATGATCAGATTGGAGCATTCCGCCAAGCGATGCACGTTGGCTTCGCGGGCACGGAAATCGCCACCCTTCACGGTATCGTAAAAAAGGCGGTATACGGAGTCGCCGTCATTGGGATAATTCTTAGCTGCGTTGATTCCGCCCTGGGCTGCAATGGAATGCGCGCGGCGGGGACTGTCTTGGAAACAAAACGCTTTGACATTATAACCAAGTTCGCCCAAAGAGGCAGACGCAGAGGCGCCTGCAAGCCCTGTCCCCACCACAATCACCGTGAATTTGCGCTTGTTGGCAGGATTGACGAGCTTCAGCTCAAATTTATGGTTGGTCCATTTTTGGTCAATGGGACCGCCTGGAATTTTGGAGTCAAGAGCCATGATCAGGTCCTCCCGATGATGAAGCAGGCGATAGCCTCGGCGGCGAAGCCGAGGGAGACAATAGAGGCATAAGCGATAGAGCCGACCTTAATGATCAAATTCCAGCGTTGATGGTTGAGGCCCATGGTCTGAAACGCAGAACCAATCGCATGGATTAAATGCAAGGCGAGCACGCCCATGGAAACGACATAAACTGCGGCAAAAGCTGGTTTACTGAACTCCTCAATAGTGGTGCGAAACATATCGCGGATCACCAAAGGTTGGTTGAAGTCAAGCTGGAAACCCGCAACCAGAAGATGGTCTGTGGTGGTCTCATAATGAGTGCCGAACTTGAGATTCATCAAATGGAAAATCAGATAACCAAAAATCCAGAGGCCCGAATAGATCATATAGAAGGAGGCGAAAGAACGCTTGCCTTTACGAGCATCCACCCCGTATGACACCGGGCGGGCTTTCATATTTTCGAGCTTCAATGTGATCGCTAGATAGAAGTGGATGAGCAAGGCCATGGTCATGACCAACTCCATCCCATAGATGAAAATTTTGTTATGGGTCAACATCCAAGAATAGGAGTTGTAGCCCAAGGCGACGTGTTCCAGTGTGCTTCGATCAAAGACCGGGCCAAGCAACACGGAGTTGCCGACCATATGGCCAAAGATCCAAACAGCGATGAGCGCACCCGTGGCGCCCATGATCTGCTTCCTCCCGATGGAGGAGGTCAGGTAGGTGACGATCCAGTTCATTGTTACCTCTGTGGAGTGGAAGGCTTATTTAGCGCCGGCACGGAAGTCCGGTGCGGGATAGGAAACCAGTTCCTCCTTCTTAAACCAGAAGGAGACTTCGCGGGCGGCGCTTTCGACGCTATCGGAAGCGTGCACCACATTTTCAGTGATTGTAGAAGCGAAATCATGGCGAATGGTGCCCGGATCGGCTTTCGCTGGATTGGTGGCTCCATTTAGGGCTCGAACTTTGGTGACCGCATTTTCACCGCCCAACGCAAGCAGAATTGTTGGGCCGGAGGTCATAAACTGTGCGAGTTCCTGAAAAAAAGGCTTCTGCACGTGTTCCGCGTAGAAGCCTTCGACATCCGCCCGAGTCATGTGTTTGATTTTGATACCACAGACTGAGAGACGGGCCATTTCGTAGCGTTCCAAGACCCGGCCAATGAGGCCAGCCTTAACGCCGTTGGGTTTGACCATCGCAAAAGTGATTTCCATAGATGTACCTCGCGGGGAAAATTAGGAAAAAAAGAACGGAATAGGCCCATTTCCCGGTCACTCTTTTCTTGTTCCCGTAGGGAAAACAGGAAAAAAGGAAAAGAAAAGAGGAGGTAGGAGATATCCACCTGACTTTGAAAGATCAAAACGGACAGGCTTTCTGTCTCTAGGCCATGCAAAATGAAGAAACTCCCCATCAGGAAGGTAATCATGCCTGCGGAAATGATCTGCCTTGCGATATCCCTTGCGGAATAAAGCCCCAGCAGGACAGAAAACAGCAATAGAATCACCTTATAAACCATCCCCATATGGTTTGTTTGATGAACGATCGGGTTTTCAGCCCAAAAAGCATTCCATCCGAATCCAGCAATAAACGGAACCAGCGTCAACACTGCTAGCAGGACACAAAATGTTGGGAAAAGAAAGGCCACTTTTGCATTTTTTTCTCGAATGGAGGGATAAATCCAAACCAGGAGAAACAAAGGGAGAACGCTGATGCGAGTTGAAGCCAACAATCCAGCAATCGATCCACTCACCCATACGGGATAGCGTTGGAACAGGGGGAAAAAAGGAATAAAAAGGAACGAATTCAGCATAAGCGTGCTATGCACAAGCAATTCCCAAACGACAGCAGGACTCAATACCAACCAAAAGATCGTTACAGTCGCCAGTGCGCGATTCTTTCGGAATATGGTGAAAGTGCCATAAAGGGCAATAATGAGCAAAGTCAACACACCGATATGCTTTGTGAAGGCGACAGGCAGACAAACCAACTGCAGAAAAGGAAGTGGCGAACAAAACCCACCGAAACGCGTCCTGGCGGACCATGGGTACTCACCAGAAAACAGTTTTTGCCACCAACAATAAACAGCGTCCCAACGATCGACCTGAATCTGATCGGGAGGAATCATCCACCAAAGGCAGACGATGCTCAAGCAAAACAAGGAAAGGGCAGCCATAAGCGTCCATCGTGGAATGATCGGCCTCCGAGAAACAACCATCCAGGCGATGAGGCCATAAGCCAGCATCACCAAAGCAATTATAGGGCCACCCATCATACGGGAACAATATTTTAGGATGAATAACTCATTGATCGCCAGCAAAAAGAAATTCAGATACATGCCAAGAGTCTCGCAAGGGTGAAAATCCTAAGGATATGTTCTTTGTGGCAAAACGTCTAGACGCTCTATCACAGGGCTCCGAAAACAAAAATAGGGCACCTTTAAAAATAAACTTTGAGACCATTTCGAGCGAGATTGATGCCATCCAAGGAAAAACAGGCAAAACGACCGGCTGAGCAATTACTTCCGGCTGTGCCGTTTAGGGGGGGGGACTCTATGAGGAAGACCTATTGGAGTAGGTTGATGACGGATTTGTCTGTTTTGATGATATCTCCGTCCTGATATGCCAGTTAGACTTTAGCCGTTACTGGCACATATCCTCAGCTGGGGAAAGTTTTGCTTGGTTACGGAGACATATACTCCACTGAGTACGCATGGGTGCGCAATCGTAGCCGGAATGAGCCAAATGGGATTTTTTAGAGGGGCCCAAAAGTTTGCGTATAAGAGGCAAAGCAGTCAATCCTTTCAATACAAAAGAATTGACCCTATAGTTCCTTCATTTTCTTGACTTTTTTTGTGACTCCTGAATTTCCAGAGCGAAAAATTGCGTCCAAAGTTTCCCCGTAATCCACAAGCGACGACCGTCCCAGGCGATTCCGTTCAAAACCTCGGCACCCCGCGAAGCCTGACGTACGCGCTTCGCCAGAGAAGAAAGATCAAGCCAAGCCTGCACTTTCCCCGTAGCGGCATCAATGACGGCAATGGAGTCCGAAAACCAGATGTTCGCGTAAATGCGATTTCCCACCACTTCAAGTTCATTTAATTTTTGTACAGGCTGCAAACCAGCACGCACAGCTAATTCACCCACCACCTCATGACTGGCGGGAGAAAGTTTTAAAATTTTATCGCTTCCATTCGTCATCCAAAGGAGATTATTCGCTGCAGCCAACCCCCACCCCTCACCGGGGATCGAAAAAACGCCCACCGTGTCCAGAGAATCCGTACGAAGCACAAAGGCTACACCAGATCGCCAGGTCAACACAAAGATTTGATCGCCGATACGGGCACACCCCTCACCGAAATGAGGCGAGGGTATCGCAACGGAATCCAGTGTTTTTGCTGTAGAATCCATGCGATAAACAAAAGACCGCCCCACTAAACCGGTGGATTCTACTAGTTGGTTTCCATCCCAAAATAAGCCCTGGGTGAAGCGCGTCTGAGGATGGGGTAACGAATCCACCACTTTCCAGGACCAGACAGCTGCAAAAAGAGGGGAAAAAAAGCCCACCAACAAGGCAATGGCAACGAAACGAATGATCCTCATGCCATGAATGTAGAAAAGCCCATTCAGGACAGATAGCGATTTCGAAGATAAGCAAGGAAGGCATCGCAATCTAAATCTTGTCCGGTCGCTCGACGCATTAATTCCGGGGAATCAAAACGGCGACCATGGAGATAAATCTTTTCGCGAAGCCAGGACCGCAAAGGAGCCAAATCGCTCTGACGCACATTCTCTAGAACAGCAGGCAGATCACGACGCATAGCCTCCCAAATTTGGACGGCCCAAAGGTTCCCTAGGGTATAAGTAGGGAAATATCCGAACAATCCAGCAGGCCAATGCACATCCTGCAAAAATCCTTCAAACGGATGCCCTGGACACAATCCCAAAAGCCGTTTAGACTCGCTGTTCCAAGCGTTCTCCAATTCTGATAGAGTGAGATCCCCAGAAAGTAGTGGCCGCTCCAGGCGGAATCGCAAAAGAATATGCAGATTATAGGTTACCTCGTCCGCCTCAACTCGAATCAGTGAGGGATGTACCGCCTGAACCTGGGCTAAAATGTCCTGGAGAGCAAGGCGCGATAGCTGAGGGAATGCCGTATGTAAACGAGGCAATTCGCCTTCCCAATACTCGCGGGAACGTCCAATACAATTTTCCCAGAAACGAGATTGTGACTCATGAACGCCCAGAGAGACGGCCTCCGCCAACGGACTAAAAAACCATTGTTTCTGAAATCCTTGTTCGTAAAGACCATGTCCACCCTCATGCATCAGGGAGGAATAGGCATCCAAAAATTTATTCTCATTGTAGCGTACCGTCAGACGGACATCGTCACAATCCACCCCCTCGGTAAAAGGGTGCGCCGATTCGTCCAAACACCCTCGTATCGGATCGAAACCAATGCGCGGCAACAATTTTTGCAAATAAACACTCTGCTGTGCAATAGGAATGGCAGGGAATGCGGGAGGAGGGCGTAGACGATTCTGGCTCTGTAAATGCTGTAATAAATCTTTCAGCCCCGATTCCAACGTAGCAAACACTGGAAGAAGAATCGCGTCCGTCATCCCGGGTTCAAAGGATTGCAATAGGCCTTCGTATCGGGACTGGCCTACGGAGACGAGACAATCAGCCTCTTGCTGTTTCAAATGAAGGAGTTGCTGGAATCGAGGGAAAAATGCGACAGTCTTCCTTTGGGAGCGAGCCTCTGCCCAAGCCTGTTGGGACAAGGCTGACGCCTGAACTAAAGCTTTTTCCAGGGATGTGGGTACCCTGGATTTCCGTAGGGCATCTCGCCACAGAATCTGTAGGCAAGCCTTTTCTGCCGGATCATCGGCTTTTTGGGCACCATCCTCTAATGCACTCAGAAAAGAGGCATCCGTCATGTCCGCATGAATACGCCCGGCAAGTTCCGCCATAACAAAGGCGCGAGTCTCCCCCGCACCAGAAGGCATGTGGGTTTCCTGATCCCAGCCATGCAGAGACAAGGCTGAGCGTAGAGCATAAATCCCACGAATTCGTTCGAGAAGATCAGGCCGCGACGGCATTGCGTTCCTGTAGAAAACGAGTGGCGTCTTCTGCGGCCAAAGGTTTACTGAAGAAGAAACCTTGAATTTGCTCGCAGCCCTCCTCCCTTAGAAATTCCAATTGTTCTGTCGTTTCAACCCCTTCCGCGATAATTTTGAGATGCAAATTTTTTGCCATGGAAATAATGGTTCTGGTAATCGCCATATCTTCCTGATCCAGCGGGACATCCTTGACAAAAGAGCGATCAATCTTCAATGTATTAAAAGGATAGTGTTTGAGATAACTAAGATTGGAATAGCCGGTACCAAAATCATCAATAGAGATTTGCAGTCCCATATTGGTCAGATTATGCAAAGTCTCCAATGTTCGCTCCATATCGCGCATGGCGATAGATTCCGTAATTTCTACCTTCAAATTCCGCGGAGAAAGTTCCGTAGAATCAAGAATGGCGCGAACTTCATGAGCCAGATCCTGATTGAGGAACTGCTTTGCAGAGAAATTCACAGCCACAGTAATATCCGAGAAGCCTGCGGAAACCCATATCTTTGCCTGACGGCAGGCTGTTTCCAAAATCCATTGTCCCATAGGAAGAATAAGTCCCGTATCTTCCGCCATGGGAATAAAATCCGAAGGTTGAACTTCCATCCCTTCTTCCTTATTCCACCGCACCAGCGCCTCAAAACCAACAACGCGATTCTTTTGCTGAATATTAATAATGGGTTGATAGACAAGAAAAAATTTCTGATGCTCAACAGCCTTGCGCAATTCTTGTTCCAGGCGATAAAGCTCCTGAGCCTTTTTGCGCATAGGAACGTCAA
>DATIQS010000156.1:0-4499 GCA_035470605.1 Fibrobacteraceae bacterium | reverse complement strand
ATATAGGTGGATACCGGCTTCCATGGGGTGACAGTCAAGGCTCCAGAAGGGGAAAGTTTCTTCTGAGTGAAGCGACTCGAACCCGATTCGCTGAGATTACCTGTGGTGCGAATCGTTTGACTGATATTCTCGCTCAAGCCGATCATCAGCTCTACACGATCTTTCCAGTTAAGGCGATCGCCAATTAGAATGGTGTGATCGAAATAGCGGTTATACTGGTAATGGGGGTCGTTCAGTGTGTCAAAACCGTCTGGTTCAGAGTAAGAAGTGGGATCTGAAACGTTGGATGTACCCAAAGCCACGGTGGCATCGGCGCTGTCGCCAAAATGGATCATGGTGGCGTCACCCGTGTATCCTGTTGTAATCTTATGCAAAATCGGGCCTGTGGCGATTTTGGCGTCTAGCATTCCATAACCTGCACGGTAAAAGCGCCGTTGGGAACCATAGTTATAATCAGTCTCTGAATAGTTCCCTGCGTTGTCGGTAAAGGATGACAAGATATAGTTGTATTGCCACAAGCCAAAGCCATAGCGATATGCTCCTCGAACGCGAAAATATTTCCCTAATTGGGATTCCAGGCCAACACCAATCTGGGTGAACTGCATGGTGGTGTAAGTCCAGGGTTGTCCGTAGAGCACCGTGGGGTCCATAATATCAGCATCGGGCACATTGATCCCTTTAGACGGGTTCACTTTAAACACCGTCTGCTGGCCTTGAGTTAAGTAATCCTGATGATAAGCATCCACCCGCAACTCGGTTGTCGGCAAAAGGTGGTACCCCAAGTTGATCGCGTAGAGCCCGTTTTCCTCACTTTGTCCATGGATATAGGTTTGCCCCGATTCCTTGAAGGCGTTAACGCGGTAACAAAATTTTTTTTGGCGGTCCACAGGACCACCCAGATCGGCATGCACGAAATCCACCTCGCCAGTGTGACGTCCCAAAGTGACAGAGGCCATCGCCTCCTGCAAAGGCTGCTTGGAAACAAAATTGATCGTCCCACCGAAGCTACTGAATCCGTAAAAGAAACTGGAAAATCCATTCAAGACCTCCATGCGTTCCACATTTTCAACCAGAGGCATCTGGTAGCCGTTAATGGCCATGCCATCCAACAAATAATTGGGCACAAAACCGCGAATCATGGTATTGGATAGACCACGCTGGTCTGTATTGGGTGAACGGGTGGCAGCGACAGTGGGCACTGTCTTCAAAGCAGATAGCATATCATGGCTTCCCTGGTTGCTGATTTGTTCCCCAGAAACTGCCTGCAAGGCGTAGGGCGTTTTTTGCGCTTCCGCCTCGCCCAGCAAACCGTAGGAAAGCGTATCAACTCGATAACCTGCACTGGCGGAACCCGTTGGAGGCGGGGCCTTTTGGGCGCTCACCTCAATGCCCTGCAACAACGTGGCGGAATCTGCAGGCAAGGGACTTTGGGCAAAAGCCCAGGATAGCGAAGACAAAGCCAGAAAACAGAAGTTTGTTTTCATAATTAGAATCCTTATTGGATGGTGTTATTTTATCCCCGCCAAGCGCGTTCCTCGTGTTTCAAAAAATCATCGTAGGCTTTTTTCAGCCCAAGCAAAACCTCGGCCGAGGTTTCAAACATGGCATCGGCCTTGGGGTAATCCTCCTTACCGATCTCCTTGCGGATTCTTTTGGTAAGGTCATCAATCTCCTTTGAAATGGCGATGACTGACTTCCAGACGTCGTTAGGGTTTCCCATAATTGGATCCTCGTGTTTCAGTGCATTGGGTTAAAAATTGAGACCAAGTAAGAATCTCAGCGCCATGCTTTGCATAATCATCCAGCATTGCCAGGCGTAAAGCGGCGGGTTCCTCCGGGGTATATCCAGAGGCGCTATCTACAAGCAAATCCGACAAAATGGTGATTTTCTGGCCCGCACGAAATAAACATTGCAGAGCGGAGGAAACACAGAAAGCAGCGCCATTTCCAAAAACAACCCAGCGAGCTATTCCAAGCGCCTGGGAAAAACGAATCAGATTTTCATTGCAGCGAAACTTATCCAGCATATTGCGGCGAAAATTCGTATGGGTGGATTTCGTCTCCGCTTTTTCCACCCAGAACATCGCATAGCCACGGCTCTTCTGTTTCCAGCACGCACCAGAATCCCAGACTGGCACATGCAGGATACCCGGCATTTCCTCTTTTGTGGGCATCCGACCCGCACAGCAGGCAGAAAAAACGATGGGATGGAAATGAACCCGGGCAAAATCGTACAGGGAATTCAGTTGTTCCGCCAAGGGCATCATACGCGGACGGAAAGCTAAATTGGGAATTGCGGAAGCATAAGCTCCTGCATTAGGTGCATATTCCAGAGAATCAATATCAAAGAAAGCGAGGGAATGATCCAGAGGATCTCCCACAAAGACCTGGGAAAAATTCGAAGTTGGAAACGCTTCTATTTTAAATGAGGATTGCTCTGGCATCAAAATTTGAGTTGCAATTCCTATGCCATTTTCTTTGGGGATTTTTTTCGTTAAAGACGCGTTTCATCACGCACGAGCGCACATTCAGGAACATTATTAATGAGATTTTGAACATTTAAGAACGCCGCACAAATTATCAAAGGCTTTATTTCTCAAATTTTTGCAGTTCTTCTGGCATGCTCTTTGCGAGACGAGAGCCATGCCGCACGAAATTCTCATACAGACGCCATCCACACAAGGCAACACGGTTAAATCCTCTTTGGTTTCCATTGCCTTCCACGCCACATTGCTTCTGGCCTTCTGGTATGTGCATCAGAAACCACTCCAGGTGGCTCCTCCAGAACCCATCACCATCGACTTTTCCATGCAGGAAGAAGCCCTTCCCCCCCCAGCTCCTGAACCGCCCCACGAACAACCAAAGCCAGCTCCGCAGCAGCAGCAGGCAGCCATTCCACCAGAGCCCCAACAGCCCGTCCTTCCAGACACCACAGAACCTGTCGAACCCGATACCCTGCCGCCACAGGAACAGGTCGTAGAAGAACAACCAGAGCCAGAGGCCCCACCAACCCCGCCAGCACCCTCTGCTGCCGAAATTCAGGCGCAAAAGCAGCAAGCGGTAGCAGGATATGTAAAACAACAATTTGTCTATATCCGAAAAATTATTGCCTCTAATCTGGCTTACCCCGAACGTGCCCAAGAACGCGAACAAGAAGGTTCACTCCTCCTCTCTTTTGTTATCCAAGAAAACGGCCAAGTAAAAAATGTACATGTGGTTCGCAGCAGTGGTTATGCACTACTGGATGAAAGCGCCGTAGCGACTGTACACAAATCCGCTCCCTTCCCTAAACCGCCATTCCCTGCGGAACTCAAGGTGCCGGTGACGTACAAACTTTTGTGAGCCGACATCCCCTAGGCCATCGCTGTTCCTGGGGATTACAGTGCGACTTGGGGATCCATATCTAAATCAAAAATGGTGTTTTAGAATCGAACAAAAATGGCGAAAAAACAAGAAACCATGGGCACATATGTGCACGCATGAGCAAACGCACATATTTAAATTCTTTTTGGTAGACTAAGAGCCTTAGTGTCCCTATTGAATATTGAGGTATTTCGGTTCATGCAGACGCCCTTTTATAACACCCAGCATGCCCCTGTGGGGGCTTTCGCGTCCTTTACCTTAGGAGCAAAAGGAGCAAAAGGCGGTCTAGATCTGGAACGAGCCGCCCCGGCATGCGAAAATTTTTGGATCGGTTGCGAAGATCGCACAGGCACAACGCTACAAGTGCTTCCATTTTGTGAGGCATCCCCTGAACCAGAAAAGGCTTTTGGCAAGGAGCCTGAAACCCCATCTCGGCTTCCGTTGCATTTTTTTGAACCAAACGAAATTCAGCGAAATTTAACACCTGGCTGCGATGCTTGGAATACAGAAGATTTTCACTTCTCGATCTACACACAGGCCCCCCGCTTACCGAATCCGGACTTAGAGGATTCTGCGGAGTTGCGGGAAGGATTGGTTCCTGCTGTGTTATGTGAAATTCGTTTAGATAACCGACATGGTCATACGAAACGACGGGTGGTTTTTGCCTGGCAGGGAAATCACCCTCAAACGATTATGCGTTGCATGGATGCGGGTTCTGTCGTCGGTATTGCTCAAGGAATGGACCGAGGATTCTTCGGGGCTACGGGAACATGGGTTGCCGGTCAAGGAATGCACGTAGAAGAAATTCTAGAGGCTGTCCGCCAAATGGATTTACAAACTCTACGACATAGCATTGGTTCAGTCGGGGCGCTGATTGCTGAGGTCCCTGCGGGAGGCGTTTCGGTCTTCCACCTCGTCGCTGCATTTTTTCGCAATGGCCCTGCTACAACAGATAAGCGATTTCGATACTGGTACCTCCATTGGTGGGATAGCATTGAAGACGTAGCGGCCTTTGCTCTGTCTTCTAGCGACGCTTTAATTAAAGCCGCTCATACAGCAAATAAATTATTAGGAGGACAAAATCTGTCTTTACCACGCCGTTGGATGTTGGCTCAGGCCGTTCATAGCTATTATGC
>DATIQS010000155.1:0-8507 GCA_035470605.1 Fibrobacteraceae bacterium | reverse complement strand
TGACGCGCACAATATTATGATTGCCACCCGACAGGGACAGGCGATTACCTTCTCTCCCACCAGTTTCCGCTCCATGGGGCGTGGCACGCATGGCGTTCGTGGCATTCGATTGGAAAATGGCGATTCGGTTATCGGTATGATCATGCCCGAAGCCGGTCAAATGGTCTTGACCATTACGGAACATGGCTTTGCCAAACGAAC
Organism: Fibrobacteraceae bacterium; assembly: GCA_035470605.1. Taxonomy (GTDB): domain Bacteria; phylum Fibrobacterota; class Fibrobacteria; order Fibrobacterales; family Fibrobacteraceae; genus CAIRAY01. Next base: position 8,306 of record DATIQS010000155.1, on the reverse strand, counting down.
TGAGCCCGCTGAATACCGCGTAACGAATCGTGGAGGTAAGGGCGTCCGCAACGTTCAGATTACGGAAAAGACAGGTTCTGCCGTCTCTGTGGCAGCGGTTCTTCCCGATTATGATTTGATGATCACCAGTCTCCAGGGGCAGGTAATTCGTATCGAGGTGGATTCAATCCGCGTCACTGGTCGAGATGCTCAAGGCGTTATGGCGATTCGTTTGTCCGAAGATGATTCGGTTATGGATGCCGTTGCCTTGCCATCGATTGAAGACGTGGAAAAGGCATCTACGGAAAGTCAGACCGCTTTCGCGGAGGCAACCGAGGCGTCTGTCATAGGAGATGAGCCGGATGAATCCGTTGATACGTCTTCTTCTTCTGATCCGATTCCGCCAGAGGATTCACAGAAGTCATCCTGAGCCAGTGCTTGATATAAGCATTCGTTTTCAGCCCTAGCTGAGAGCGCCAAACATATAGAAATGGCGCTTTTTTGGGGGATGGAATGGATATTATTTAGATTTAGCAGAGGATTGGTTTGTATGAAACTGCTTAGCTGGCATATTGCGATTGTCGTATTTTTTCCCCTGGCGGCTCTCTTTTTTGAGTCTTGTGGTTCTGGGACGTCCATCGATTTGGGTGACGAAAGCGCCTATAGTGATTCGTTAGCGCTCGGGGGAACGCGTTTCCTGCGTGATACCCTGCAAGACAATAATTTGCTCATTAGTTTAATGATGGCTTATTCTTCTGGATTTGTTTTGTCATCATCCAGTGTGACAGAGGGGGATTCCAGCTCGTCATCAACGGAGGACTATTCTTCTTCTTCTGATGTCTTGGGTTCTTCCACGGATGGATCCAGCTCTTCAGAGGTGTCGGCTGGTTCTTCCTCAGTGCTGTCTTCAAGTTCGTCGGAGTCATTCTCTAGCAGCGAAGCATCCAGCTCTTCCCTGAAATCTTCGAGTAGCGTGGCATCCAGCTCTTCCCAGAGGTCTTCGAGCAGTGTGGCATCCAGCTCTTCCCAGAAGTCTTCGAGCAGTGTGGCATCCAGCTCATCGGAGGCGTCTTCGAGCAGTGAGAGGTCTAGCTCATCAGAACAGTCCTCGAGTAGTACAGAATCCAGTAGCAGTGCAGCTGTAGATTCTGTTTCCTTTACACAACAGTCTTCAGATGTTGTCTTCCCAGTAGGGACCTATATCGTGACAATCGCGGACGGATTAACGTGCTCGACGATTTATGCTTTCCCAACTACATCTGGCAATACCGGGGCTATTTCTATTGATGGAGGAACGGTAGTTAGTGTCTCTGGGTGGAACAGCTCAGTGGGGACCGTTTCCTCTTGGCCTGTTACTATTGAGATTACCGAAGCCTCGTTGACATTGGGATGTTGGTAAACAATCATCAGTTGGGAAGTTGAGCTGTTGGTGCCCAAGGCTTGATCATCTAGCAGGCCTATTAAAAAGGCGAAACTGTCCACAAACAAATCGATAGAGACAATCTGTTCTATCGTGCTCCCTTTGGTTTTTCCCTAAAAACGATGTGAATCGTCGTCGCTTTTTCCAAATGCCGGTTTTCCCGTGGCATTGGAAAACGCCGAGGCATCCTTGCTGTCATCGTTGAGCTTTGCGTAGCCCTCTGTAAGACTACGCTAACGATGCTCATTGAACGGAATTTTTGTTATCGCAAGATCTCGAGGCGCTTCTATCTCTCCTGATATGTCCGTTCAGCGTTAGCTGTTACTGGCAATATATGCACTGTGTGTACAACCGCGGGATCTTGGATTCTTTGAAATTTTTAAAAATAAGAGCAAAAGGTATCGTTTCTTGCTGAAAGAGTGTGTGCTCATATGAGTAGTTAAGACTCCTTTCAGGTTTGTGCTTTTTCAATGCCTGTGTTTCAAAAACCAGCAGGATTCCCAATCCCTCTTCAAAAAGGTGGGGAATTGTGGTATATTTTCTTTAATAGTGGCACAAAGTGGGTAAATTAGAGATGCGGATAGAATCCTTCATCGGACAAGCGCGAACTTCGATTGATGCGAAGGGTCGTACCGCATTTCCTCGGGAATTCCGTCGATTTCTTACGGAGGACGACGGTCAAGAGTTGGTGATCTCTCTGGGACCGAATAACTGTCTTTTCCTCTACACGGTCAAGGAATGGAATCAGTTCATGTTGGAGCTTGAGTCTCGTCCTCGCACAGAAAAGAACGAACTTTTTATCAGCATTTTAAAAGCCAATTCCTTTCCCTGTGAGTTGGATGGACAGAATCGAATTTTCATTCCGTCAGTTCTGCGTAATCGTGCGCAGATCCAAAACGACGTTGTTTTTGCTCCACAACGTGGGAAAACCGCTAGCCTTTGGAACCCTCAGCGTTACGATGCTCTTTATGGATTGAATACTCCAGAACAACTCGCCGCTTTCGATGCTGGTTTCTGGTCTGGATCGTCTTCGGAGGCGGGCCATTGACCTTCTACCATCAGCCTGTCCTTTTGGAGGACGTGATGGGATTTTGGTTAGGCCAGAATCCAGGAGTTTATGTGGATTGCACTTTGGGTGGCGGTGGCCATTCCGCAGCCTTGCTCCCTCGTTTAGAGGCGGGGAGCGTTTTGCATGGGTTTGATCGTGATTCAGATGCATTGAATCATGCCAAGGGAATTTTACAGTCATCTAACGTGGCAATTTCTCTTCATCATTGTGCTTTTGCGGAATTGTCTTCCTGTTTAAGCGCCTCTTCCGCAGACGGTATCCTGTATGATTTGGGGGTTTCCTCCCATCAACTAGATGAGGATTCTCGAGGCTTTTCTCTGGCTGCTTCTAAGGTCCCTTTAGATTTGCGTATGGATCTCAATGATTCTTTGGATGCGCAGACTTGGTTACGTGATACCGATGCGGATACGATGGCACATGTTTTTCGGGCCCATTCTGATTTGGACCGAGCCCACGCGTTGGCGCGTAAGGTGAAAGAGGTGGTTGATCTAGCGATTTCCGAAGGGGAGGCCATTACGGCTGCTCATCTGCGTACAGCAGTGGATCGCATCTTCCGCGATAGGCGCTTTGACCAAAATTCTTTGATGGCTCGCCTTTTACAAGCGGTTCGGATGGAAATTAACCAGGAAATGCCCCAATTGGAGCAGAGCCTGGCGATGGCTGTCGATTTGTTGCGTCCAGGTGGTAATTTATGCGTTATTAGTTACCACTCTGTAGAGGATCGAAAGGTTAAGACAACTCTGGCTCGTTATGAACAGGATTGTATTTGCCCTCCACGATCTCCGCAGTGTATTTGTGGTGGAAACCATCGTAAACTGCGGAAGGTCCTTCGTAAGCCAATGACTCCTGCTGATTCGGAAATGCGTGATAACCCGCGTTCCCGCTCCGCAAAATTGAGGGTGTATCAGCGCGTATGAGGACCGCAGTGGGCATCGGATGGCTTGGAATGGGCTTTGTAGTCATTGCTCTCCTTTCTGGAATTCTGTCCGTTCCGGTTTGGAAACAGAATCGTTATGCCGCTCTTATGCGCACTCAAACCGAACTGCAAAAAGAACGCCTCGCGCTGGAATCGGAAATCCGTAAGCTGGATATGGAAAACCGCAGGCTTTCCTCTTTGTCCCGCATTGAGCCGATCGCCAAGTCTATGGGGATGGGCTTTTTTGCAGTTCCTTTGAAAGTGATGGAGATCCCCCGATGAAACCCGATCGCATCAATGTGTTGCTGGTCGGGCTTTGTGCTCTGTGGGCGCTGATGTTCGCGCGAACCTTTCAGATACAGGTTTTGGAAAGCAATCAGTATGAAGATCGAGCGGATAGCCAATCGCAACGGCGAATTTTGTGGAAGCCGGAGCGTGGAAATATCCTGGATCGAGATGGGTACGTCTTAGCGACCAACCAGCCTTTTTGGAACAAAACGAGTATGGCGAAACATCGCATTTTCCCAGAAGGGGCCATGGCTTGCCAGTTGTTGGGTTATACAGGACGGGATGGGCAAGGGCTACAGGGATTGGAATATGCTTTTGACAAACAATTAAGAGGGATCGATGGATGGAGCTATCTCACTGTGGATGCTCAGAAGAAACCCATCCCTGGAATGGAGCGTCAGGGTAGAGAGCCTGTTCCTGGAGTGGATTTGATTTTAACCATTCAACACGACTATCAAGAGATTGTAGAGAATGCTTTGGCCAAAGGCGTTTCTGAGCTGGATGCAGATCGCGGGTCCGCTCTCTTGCTTGATCCCAATACCGGAGAAATTCTAGCGATGGCTTCTTGGCCAGGATTTGATCCAAATCAACCAGGAAACGCTAGGAAAGGCACAATCCGGAATGATTTGATCAGTTTGGTTTACGAACCTGGTTCCACGTTTAAGGTTGTCACCGCGAGTGCCGCTTTGGAAGAAAAGTCTATTTCTCCTACGCAGCTCATCGACGGAGAAGGCGGGCGTATGGCGCTCCCTAACGGAGAGGTAATTCGTGACACGAAAGACCATGGCATGATGAATATGACGGATGCTATGGTTTACTCCTCCAATATCGCTTATGCGAAAATAGCCAAAACTCTTGGAAATGAAAAGTTTTATCGCTATGCTCGCTCATTTGGATTTGGCAGTCCAACGATGATTGAGTCTCCAGGAGAGGAGTCGGGCTCACTAAAGCCTATTCACATGTGGAGCGCTCGTACACTGATGACCATGGCTTTTGGCCACGAAATTATGGCGACCCCTTTACAAGTGGCGATGGCCTATGCCGCGATCGCGAACGGGGGAGAACTTCTTCAACCTCGTATTGTTAAGGAACTTCGTGATCCGGCATCAGGTGCGGTCTTGCAATCATCAGATCGCAAGGTCATTCGACGAGTCATTTCTCAAGAAACCGCCGCAAAGGTTCGTTCTATGCTCCGTGAAGTGGTGGAACGAGGCACCGCTAAAAATATTCGCTCCAAGATTCTTGATTTTGCGGGGAAAACTGGAACCGCGGAAAAATACAGCACTGCGGAAGGAAAATATGATCGCTCATCCATGATCTCCTCTTTTGTCGGTATGGTTCCTTCGAATAGCCCACGATTCCTTTGTATGGTAGTGGTGGACGAACCTCGAAGCGCTCACGTAGGTGCTTATACTGCCGGTCCGATCTTTAAGGAGATTATGGAACGCATTTATTATCATCCCAAGGTTTCCCCTATTCAATACCATTTGGCACAGGTTCAGGGCTTTAATCCTTGTGAAGCCTATCAGTACATTGGTCTATCCCAGGCCTCTGCTAATGATTTGGCAAAGAAACAAGGCTGCTTTGTCACTTTTCAAGGCCGGGGCCCACAGGTTATCGCTCAACGGTTGGGAAGTGTCAATGGTGAAAGTACCAGTTTGTTGTTGACGATGGGAAACATGGGAACCCATCAGATGCCGGATTTGCGGGGCCTTTCGTTACGTGATGCTTTAGATGCATTAGGACCGGCACGTTCTTCTGTACAGGTCGCTGGTAAAGGTTGGGTCGCGGAACAGGAACCCCTACCGAATACCCCGCTGACTCGTGGACAATCCTTACGATTGGTTCTGAAGGAGAAGACCTAATGCAATGGCTATTGGGAAATTTGCTTGCTGGATTGGCGGATCGTAGTGATTCCATCGATGCGGGGCTGGTAATTACGGGCTTGGCCGATGACTCCCGTAAAGTGCGCGTAGGAAATTTGTTTCTTGCAATTCCAGGGAGTTGCCAGAATGGCGTAAAATTTGCCCGGCAGGCTCTTCAAAATGGTGCTGTGGCTGTTGTTGCCCAGGACCCAGCTCCTCAAGAATTTAAGGAAAGTTGGATTCAAGTTCCCGATGCGCTTCAAGCGCGTCTTATTCTGGCGCAAACTTACTATAACAATCCTTTCCGGCATTTAAGAATGCATGGCGTTACCGGAACAAGCGGGAAAACGACTACCGCATTTTTGATGGACGCTATGCTTCGTATGTCTGGGCGCAAGACGGCATTGCTTGGTACGGTCTATTTAAAAATTGGAGATAAAATTCAACCCGCGGAACTTACAACTCCAGGGGTTTTGGAACTTCATGCCTTTGCAGCAGAAGCGGTAAATGCGGGATGCACTGACTGGGTTATGGAAGTGTCATCGCATGCATTGCATCAGGGACGCATTGCGGGCCTTTCTTTCGATTTTTGTCTCTTCAGCAATTTGTCCAGAGATCATTTGGATTATCACCCCGATATGGAAGCCTACTATCAGGCGAAGCGGCTCCTGTTTGCTCAATATTGCCGCGGCGTGGCCATTGTCAATGTGGATGATCCCCATGGGACTCGATTAGCGCAAGAACTATCCGCTCAGCACGCTCCATTGCTACGCGTCTCCCGCATGGATCAGAAAGCGGATCTATGGCCCAATTCCATCCGTCACGATGCAAACGGTCTCCATCTTGATTTCCCTGCGGCAAGCTCTCAGCCCTTGACTTCTCCACTATATGGCGATTTCAATGCAGACAACATTATTTTAGCTTGTGGCTGGGCCATTGCCTGCCGTCTGCCTGCGTCCGCCATTGAACAGGCTCTACGAGAAACTCGGGTTCCTGGACGTTTTGAAATGGTTTTTAATGATGGTCAACGCAAGGCTTTGGTCGACTATGCACACAAACCAGATGCTCTTCAACGCCTTTTAGCTTCGGTAAGAACGCTGTGCTCTGGTCGTTTACTGCTTGTATTTGGCTGCGGTGGAGACCGGGATCACGGAAAACGCCCGATGATGGGGGAAATTGCCGAAACAGGTGCGGATTATTGCTTTGTGACGTCGGACAACCCGCGAACAGAAAATCCTGAAACGATCATTCAGGAAATTTGTGCAGGAATGCGTCTGCAAAATCATCAAGTGATTGTGGATAGACGAGAGGCCATTCTGTATGCGTGTCAGATGCTGGGGGTGGGTGACTGGTTGGTCGTTGCCGGTAAAGGTCATGAGAGTTACCAGATCGTTGGTACAGAAAAACACCATTTTGACGATCGAGAGATCCTTCGGGAGGCTTTACCGTGACCCGATTGTTTCTGACTGTCAGCGATCTTTGCGCGATTCTTGAAGCCCCATTAGTGGGTGGAACTCTATCTCTTCTGCGTCATCGAGTTTGTTTGTGCTTCGACTCCCGTCAAATTGCTACTGGAGAGATCTTTTGGGCCTTGGCCGGACAAAAATTTGACGCCCACCAATTTATTCCGTCTGTCATGGAGAAAGGAGCCCTGATGTGCGTGATGAATCAATCCCAGGTCTCATCGACCCCTGTATCTGTTTACATTCCCGTTCCGAACACGGCTGAAGCTCTGGTGAAATTGGCTCGTGGATATCAGCGGCGTTTTTCGTTACGAAAAATTGCGATTACCGGTTCCAACGGAAAGACGACAACGAAGGATATGCTCCATAGTATTTTATCCCGTAAATTTTCAACCTTGGCGACAGAAGGCAATTACAATAATCAGATTGGTGTTCCGATGACCTTGTTCCGTCTTAAACACAGCCATGAGGTGGCTGTTGTGGAGATAGGAACCAATGCTCCGGGGGAAATCCGGCCTTTGTCTATGGCTGTTGAGCCGAATATCGCTGTCATCACAAATGTTGGATATAGTCACCTGGAGGGTTTGGGAACACTGGAAAATGTTTTCCATGAAAAGGTTAGTATTTCTGCAGGACTACTTCATGGTGGGACTCTCTTTGTCAATGCAGACGACCCACAATTATCCCGCCTACGAAGCACCAGCCGCTATCGAGTCATTACTTTTGGCGTCCGCCGAGGACAATATAAGCCCCAAAACCTTGTTTGGGGTGATGACGCCTGCGCTGCTTTTCGTATCGGTCGCACGAAGTTTCATTTATCGGTACCTGGGATTCATAATCTTTACAATGCCTTAGCGGCTATTGCCGTGAGCGATTTGATGCGTATTCCGAAATGCGAAATTGCTCTTGCTTTGGAACAATTCCGCGCGTCCCGTATGCGTATGGAAATATTGGCTTGTAAAGGTTTCCAGTTGGTCGCGGATTGCTATAACGCGAATCCTTCATCCATGAGTATGGCTTTGGAAACCGTTGGCTCTGTTCGTGCTTCTGGTCGTCGTATTGCCGTGCTTGGAGATATGCTGGAACTGGGTGAACGTTCTGAGGCTTTGCATTTTGACATGGGGAAGAAGGTTCCTCAGATGAATTTTGATTTGTTGTGTACCTTCGGAACGCTCTCCTCTCAGATTCGGGCCGGAGCAATCGCGGCGGGCCTTCCAGAGACGCAGGCTCTTCATTTTGCGAGCCGCACTGATATTGTTGAGTTTCTGCAGAACGAGTTGTGTCGAGGTGACGTTGTGCTCGTGAA
>DATIQS010000154.1:0-4197 GCA_035470605.1 Fibrobacteraceae bacterium | reverse complement strand
CACCCTGGATTTGGTGGTGGACCACTTCTTTTTCGATATGCGTAGACATCCTTGGGCGGTCCGTTCAATCCTCGAACGATACCGACGCGAATTTTCCTATTCCGATCGCTGGGGGCTTACCTTTCAACACGACATGGGGGTAGCCAACACCTTCGCAACGTCAGGGCATTCGGCTTATGAACTTCCCAAACGCCAAGGCTGCTTTTCCTTTATGTGTCAGGAAGAGCTAGTGAATTGGATTTTAGCGGCCGTATTGTACACCAAACTATCCAACGATATCGATTGGTTGCACGATCAACGAAAAACAATGGATCAATGCATGGCAAGCCTTATCGCTCGGGACAATACAGACAAACGACATTCTATTGGTCTGATGCAACACGATTCGGATCGCTGTGAAGGTGGCTGGGAGATCACAACCTACGACAGTATGGACTTCTGTTTAGGAAGAGCCTGCGGCAATTTATATCTCGGAGTAAAAACCTGGGCTGCCTGGCTGGCGTTGGAATGGCATTATGAATTATGGGAACAACCAGAAGCCGCCCAGAAGGTTCGTTCCTATGCACAAAGAGCCCATGACACCCTTTGCGCGTCCTTTAATTCACAAACAGGAATCTTTCCGGCACAACTAGATGGCGCTTGTGGAGGAGCTGTATTACCTGCGGTAGAAGGCCTAATTTTTCCATGGTACTTGGCAGGGAAACGAATGCTTGCCGACGATTATCCCTATGCTAAACTGATCCAACTGCTACGTCAGCATGCGCAAACGGTATTGCAGTCTCGATGTCGTTTCAAGGATGGGGGATGGAAACTCTCTGAGTCCGCAGAAAATTCTTGGCTGTCAAAAATTTATCTGAGCCAAGCAATTATCAGCGGAATTCTCGGGTATTCCGATCCTCAGGAGAAGCAGGCAGACTTAGCGCACCAGTCTTGGTTGCTCGATGAAGAAAATTCGGTGTTTGCCTGGAGTGACCAAATGCGTGCGGGAAAAGTCTGTGGTAGTCGCAATTATCCACGCGGCGTGACTGCGACTCTTTGGTTGGAACTTGAATAAAAAAGCAGCTAAGGAGCCAAAAGCGTGGAGAACTTTTGCTTGGGATGCGCCAAGGACTCGACGCGTAAGATCCGAACCCCAGTGGCAAAGTTGGGTAAGGGATAAGTTCCAGAACTCGACAAAATTCTGGATTCTAAGATATGGCCATTGACGTCCAGCAGACTCATGCGCACCGGAGCAAAATCTGCTGAAATCTGAAGGTTCCCGTGATTCAGAGAAAAAAGATTTGTGGCAGAGGAAGGTGACTCCACAGCACTGACATATTCAGGGAATTGATGTGCACTTTCCCATGCGTATCCAGAAGTGCTGTCCGTGTCCCCATAGGTGTCCACCGTATCAACGATCGTTTGTCCATATTGATCCGTGACCCGAATAATGAATCCGGGTTGCAATCCACGGCTCCAATTAAATACCCACCAATTCCAAAGCCCCGATTGAGTTCTATCGCCAGGAACCCAAACATCATCGATCGCATAATTCATAATCTCAACGTTCGCGATGGGATAAATACTATTGTAAACCTGAACAGGAGCATACCACGGAAATCCGTTGGCTGCCTTGAAACGGTATTTCAGATTCCCCGTTACAGGAGCCGGTTGCCATGTATACGTCAAACCGTGGAGCACTCCCTTCTTGGGAAGTTCCAACAAAGCAAAGGTGTTAGAATCCATAAGATCAAAATGGGTGGAATCACCAGAGCACCACTTTTTATTATCCGCTGTAGGGCAGAGATCGACAATCATCACGTCGATACTGTTTTCCTCCCCTTCAGAACTGGTCCACTGCAATTTCGCACTAGCTCCACAAGCCAATCCATCTTGAAATTGCGGTTCACTCAACGCAGCGACATAATCCGGCCAAGCATCCGTAGGAATATCGCAGGCTACGGTTTCCGTATAATCGTAATAGGTTGCCCGACCATCGGTCAATGGCCCGGCATCCATATTGATCAAGGCATAAGCGTACAACGGGAGAATCACAGGAATAATCGCTGTTTGTATTTTCATGGTTTCAAATTAGTTTTTATGATTCCTTTGCGGGCCTCTGGTGGATCAAACCAGCATGGTCTCTACAATTTGCGACAATTTTCGGAGATCCGTATGCTGGTTCAAACTAGTCAGAGATAATCCAGCGGGAGCTGGTGGAGGATCACCAGGAAAGATACCCAATAGTGGCAATGCCTTGCCCTGGTCGCTTTGGACAGGAACCAGCCGTTCCAAAAGGCGCTTCACGTCCTCCCCAGAAGTGCCGGGTACAACTTCGAGAACAGCCATACGGAATTCATGGACAGAAAGGAGCTTTTCCAATTCAGGTAAAGAACGCACCACAAAGCACTGGAAGGTTCTAGAAAGGAACAAATGATAAGGGTCTAGTAACCGTTTCGCCGTTCGGATGTACAAAGCATTCGGCAAAGTGGCCGGATCGGTTGGCGCTGGGAGTAATTTGGGGTCTAAAGCAAAAAAGCCAGCGTAGGTTTTTAATCCAACCAGTACAGAATCATAGAATGCGCCAGAAAGACCCGCTGGTAAACCGACTTCACGCAAAAAACCATCTGGAGCCAGCACGATCGTATCGTCACAGCCATGCCCGATATCTCCTGCACGAACCAGCACCTGAGATAGAGCCACACAGTCAGCGAGCTTACGCTCGGCATCTGGAGAGGGGTCCTCCTCCTGGCCAAAAAGATCCGGCTGTAAAGTGAGTGCCTGTACAATCTGGTTTGGCAAACGCCAATGTTTCAACAGTTCTACTACCAATTCGATGGGATGAAAGCCCAAAACTTCTTTACTACAAGCCTCGAAGGACTTCCCATCAGCCGCCACCTGACGCAGCACGGTTGAAAACACCTGGGGGAAAAAAGCATCAAACAACAAAACGGACATATCCGCCAGCAAACCACTCAAAAAAGCAATAGCCGGATCCCCGAGCCGCACATGACGAGCAATTTTTTCCGAGATCATCGCTCGTCCCAAAGAATAGCTCCAAAAATCCATTCGTTGAAAGCCAAAGGTATCCTTTTCCGGGAAGAGCTCCATGACCTTAAGTCCAATAGCCAGGGTTCTCACCTCGTTGAACCCTAGGCGCATAATGGCCTCTTTGGCATTCCGAATTTCCTTGGTGCTGGCAAAAAGCGCAGAATTCGCCACTTTTAGAATCGTGGCACACAAGCTTGGGTCCCCGTTAATCGTGCGAGCCAAATCCTCTGCCCCAGAACTTTCGTTTTCAGTGATCTGCAGCACCTTGGTGACTGTAAAAGGGAAACTCATGAGTTTCCCAGTATACTTGACCATCAGATCTAATTTGAGTGACGCCTTGACGGAGCTATCCAACAGTCGATCCAATTCATCCTTTTTTTCCTGATCACGAGTTTTCTCTAATTCCGCATTTTCGGAATTCATCTGTAATTCTGGAGCGGACTGCTGCATAGCCTCAAGCAATGGGGCTAGTTTGATCGGGCGCAAAAGGAATTGGCTACATCCCTCATTCTTCAAATCAAGAATCATAGTATGGCTTCCATTGGAGCCATAAGCAACCACCGGAGTTTTGCGAAAACGTTCATTTTTACGCAACAAACGAAGCAGAGCGATCTGGTCTTGATATCCAGTGGAAATCTCCAAAAGAGCAATGTCTGGACGGAATTGAAGCATCTGTAAATAATTATCAGATGACGCCTTGGCGATAAAAACCTGGAAGCCTCGTTGCGTAAAGGCGGTATGCAGGATATTTGCTTCCTGCTGGTGATTGGAAATTAGAACCAGACGCGGCACGATTACATTTTCCAATTCCGCAAAGCGCTGAGCAAGGCTTCCAATGAAAAGACCTCCCGAACGTCCTCAACAGACACCAAAATTCGCCACTGTGGTGTCCCATTTTCTGTTCGGACCTCCACACAGGGATAGCCCTCCTCCACAAGAGTCCATCCTTTCCTACGCAGAGCTCGACAGGTCCAAATGTGAGCCACTCCCTCTCCTCGAAGGCAAATGGGGGCACCAGGTCCCTCCTCCAGCCGGAAGCCGCCACCCACGGGATCAAACACCACCTGTGGAGTCGAAAATACCTGTTGGAAAACGCCCTCCAAAGCCAGAGTCTCTGGAAGATCCACAGCGAATCCGCCCTGACCATCCAAAACGAGGATCCGATCA
>DATIQS010000152.1:0-6211 GCA_035470605.1 Fibrobacteraceae bacterium | reverse complement strand
TCCCCGCTGGACAAAGCCTTCCGCACCGACATTGACGATGCAGAGTTGACGCAACGTCTGGCCAAGATGGCTTATCTCGCTAACACGATCAGCCAACTGCATTATTACCAAGTGGTGCATAAAGACCTGAAGCCCAAAAATCTTCTTCTTTGTGAAGACGAGGGGCACCACAACAATCACAAAATTTTAGTGTGTGACTTTGGTTTCGCACAAGCGAAGATTCGAGAAAGCGTCACCGAATATGGTGGACAAATCAGTCCGGGTTATTCGGCACCCGAACAAGCGGTACAAGGCGGAGACACCCTTGGCGAAATGGTGGATTACTTCTCCTTCGGGGTAGTTTTGCATGAATTTCTAACTGGATACAATCCGTTTCCCGATGCGATGCGCATCTTTGTTGAGGATAATTACCGCATCACAGATCGCTATTTGAATCACTTGCGGACTGGCCGCGTCAATCGCTTTTCTCATCCCAAATGGGGCGACGAAATCCGCGGGTGGATCGATGCTCTAACCACCTATGACAGCAATGAACGGAAGCAAAAGGCGCCCAACCTGTTCCACGTTGCACACCGCTTACGCGAACTCGTCAACGCCACCGGTTACCGCGACATCAACACCGATTTTCTTTGGAACCAGCTTAAGGAATACGGGAAGGCCTGATTTCCCTCACTCCGTCCGCGCCCGTTCTACCAGAGGATCGGGAACGCCGGCTTCGGCAAAGCCCTTGGCGCGCAAGAGGCAAGCCGGGCAATGACCGCATGGGGGGAATTCGCCATTGTAACAGGTGTGGGACCAAGCCAAAGCATCTAGGGCCCCCAAGCCACAAGCCAGCAAAACGCTTTCCTTTTTTGTCAGGAACATTAAGGGCGTGTGGATACGGAAATGACGGTCCATGCCTAAAGAAATCGAGTCTTCTAGAGCACGCATGGTATTCTCCCGGCAGTCGGGGTAACCGGAATAGTCGGTTTGGCAAACCCCGGTGACGAGATCGGAAATTCCTTTTTGCCAGGCGAGTGCCGCAGCGAAGGTCAAAAACACCAAATTGCGGCCAGGGACAAAGGTATCCGGCAAATTGCCAGGCCCCATCCCCGCAGGTGTTCGCACGGGATCGGTGAGGGTATTGCCGCCCAAGGCGCGGAAGGTGTCCACAGGCAAAACGGTTTGCGAAACTTTCGCCAGTTGGCAAATTTTACTCGCGGCCTCCAGTTCAACCCGATGGCGCTGACCATAATCAAAGGTGACGGCACAAACCTGAGCAAATTTTTTTTTCGCCCAGTAGAGGCACGTGGTGGAATCCTGTCCACCGGAAAAAACCACCAGACAAGAAGAAGTTTCAGGAGAGGGCATGGTTCAAAGATAACCCCAATCCACGAATCAGGCTCCTAGCGAAGACGCCGTCCCAGCAGATCAAAACGCCCAGACGGCAAAATCAGTCTGCGAGTCAGCGTGCGGGGACGGAGTGCTAAGGAGGTGCTTAACACCTTATAAAAGGCGGTTCTTTTCGGACTGCAATAGTCGGTGATGGCATAGGCATATCCGTCCACGGCGTAAGAAACGGAGAAGGCTTCCGCGAGTGACCCATCTTCATTCCACTGGGCGCAACTATCCGCTCCAATGTTGGTCATCCAGGTCTTTGTGGAATCCGTTCCTGTAACCTCAAGGATAAATAGAGTGTCTGGGGTCAAGGTCATCCAGGTGGTCGTTGTGTCTTTAGCATCATCCTCATCTTCAATACTGAAAAGAAATAAGGAGGAATCTCGCAGAATAGTGGAAACGCCATACACAAAAACTCCATTCGAATAGGCGGCAAGAATCTCAGAGGAAACGCCAGAGCTGTCGGTGATTGTAATGAGAGTTTCAGAACCTGAAGAAGAAAGTTCATCCAGACTATTAAGAACATCAAACCTCTTTATCGTGTCTTCATCAGTAATGATCAAGCTATCCAATTGACCATTGGAATAGATCCTCTTTTCTCCCCAGTTCCATCCATCGTTTTGCAAGTAATAGATGGAGTCGGCAACAATGGAGTCTCGAACCAATACCATGCTTTTCATATATAAGCTGATGCAGCTTTCGTCCGCGAAAGACAGGTTCAAAAGCAGGAGGATTTGTAAAAAAATCGTCTTTTTCATTGGCTCTCCAACGGGAAAAATGATACCTGGGAAAATGTAACTCAAAGCCCGAGCAACGGGTGGCCAATTTCTAAGTTTGGGGAACATGGAAGCCTTTGTCATCGGTGTAAATCATCGGACGGCGCCGCTTGCGTTGCGCGGGTGTGTCGCCTTTGCGCAGCAACAGGGACGGGAGGCCCTAGTTCGCCTCCGAGAACATTTTCCCCAGCAGGGATTTGTCCTTTTGTCTACCTGCAACCGCACCGAACTTTATGGGACCCTGTCTCCCCAAGGCGGGAACCCTCGCGATTGTCTCGACGCGCTGCTCGCCTTACGCGATGTTCCGTCAAAAGACCTCGATCAAGCCCTTTACATCCATGAAGGGATGGCGGCGATTCGACACCTGTTTGAGGTTACTGCCGCATTAGATTCCATGTTGCTGGGGGAAGATCAAATTTTGGGACAGGTACGGACCGCTTTTGAGGAGGCCAAGGCCGGTAGGGCGACCAACCTGTTTCTAGACATACTGTTTCGGCATGCGGTCACCGCAGGAAAACGCGTCAAGGCGGAAACCGGGATTTCTCGCAACTCGCTGTCCCTGGGTTCCCTGGCCGTGCAAGCGGCAGCTCAAAAATTGGGCGATCTTCGCGGCAAATCGGCTCTGGTCATTGGCTCCGGCAAAATGGGAGCGCTCGCGCTTCGCAATCTGCGCCAAGCGGGTCTATCCGACATCCTCGTCACCGTACGAACCAAGCACACCGGCCCAGATCTTTCCGAGCAGTTTCCTGACGTGCGTAGCATTTCCTACGACCATCGACTGGAGCATCTCGATTCCCGCGATGTGATTGTCAGCGCCACGCAATGCCCTCACTTCACCATTCAGCGGGAGGCGGCGGAAAAGGTTCTCCGAGCCCACCGTTCTCATGTCTTTCTCGATTTGGCGGTTCCTCGCGACATTGATCCTGCGGTGGCAGAGCTCCCGGGGTGCGCCTATTTCGATCTGGATCAGCTCCAGTCTTTTGCTTCCGACAACCAGAACCTGCGCGCGGCGGAAGTGACCCAAGCTCAAACCATTCTTGCTGAAGAATTGACCGACTTGGAACGCTGGTGGGCGCACCGAAAGGCGATGCCGACGCTGCGTCGTCTGCGCGTCAATCTACGCCGTCACTGGAATTCAGCGGAAACGACGATGCGGAAACGCACGCAAGCCAATCATCCGAATTCACAGCCTGATTGGGGTGAAGCCTACGGTCAACTGGCTGGAGAGACCCTCGATATCCTTTTTTATCGCCTGCGGGAGCATTGTTCCCCAGACGAACTGGATGTGTTGTACCGCTGTTTGGATCGCGCCTTTCGCAAATGGTAAACCCGATGTTCCCACGTTTTCCCCTTTTCATTGACTTGAACACGCAACCCTGCTTGGTGGTGGGGGGCGGTGCGGTCGGAACCCGACGCGTGGAGACCCTGCGCCGCTGCGGCGCTAAGGTCCGAGTGGTGTCACAAGCATTCAGTGAGGCGCTGGTCGCCTGGGCTGCCGCTGAAGGGGAAGAAGGTCGTGGACTCGAACTAGTGGAACGCCCCTTTCGCGATCGCGATGTTGAGGGAATGCGCCTCGTGGTGAGCGCCACTGATTCCCGCGAGGTAAACGCGCAGGTCGCTCGAGCCAGCAAACTGGCAAAAATTCCGGTGAATGTCTGCGATGATCCTGAGGCTTCGAATTTTCATTTCCCAGGCCTAGTGACTCGAGGCCAGCTCGCCGTGGGGATTAACACCAATGGTGCGAGTCCAACGGTATCCAAGCAGGTGCGTGAAATCATCGAGATGGTCCTGCCAGACGATTTTGGCAATCGCATTTCACGCTTTGGACGCAAGGATCCACTGGCACCTCAAGAAGGGGATCCCGAATGAAACGAGTGCGGATCGCTTCTCGCGCAAGCGCACTAGCCTTGGCACAAAGCCATGCCGTGGCCAACTGGTTGCGAGACAAGCACCCCGGATTGATGGCCGAGGTGATTCCCATGACCACCCAGGGCGACGAAATTCTGGATCGCAAACTCGACCAAATCGGAGGCAAGGGCCTTTTCATTAAGGAACTGGAACAGGCTCTTCTGGAAGACCGCGCCGACATCGCTGTACATAGCGCAAAGGATTTACCCGCCCAACTCGCGCCAGGGCTCGCGCTTGTCGCCGCCTCATCTCGCGAGGATGCCCGTGATGTCTTAGTGAGTCGTCATGCAGGGGGTTGGGATAATCTCCCCGACCATCCGGTAATCGGCAGCAGCAGTGCCCGGCGCTCCGCTCAGTTGTACCAATTGCGTCCCGATGTCTGCGTAGAGATGTTGCGAGGGAATGTCCAAACGCGCCTACGGAAACTCCGCGAAGGGCAATTCGATGCCATTGTTCTGGCCGCCGCGGGGCTCAAGCGCCTCGGGTTGGACTCAGAGATTTCTTCCTTTTTCACCCCCACCAGCCTGGTTCCCGCCGTAGGCCAAGGGATTCTCGCCATCGAGGCTCGGGAGAATTTCGATCCTGGAATCTTTCATGGCTACCATAACGAAGAGTCGTGGATTTGTTTGCGTGCGGAACGCGCCGCCATGCTCGCGATGAACGGGGACTGCGGCGTTCCATTAGGCGTTTATGCGCAATGTGAAGGTTCGGATATCAGTCTGACTGGATTTTATGGACTTCAGGGTCGCCCGGTCAGCGCCCATTGGCTGGGGCCCATCGAACATCCAGAAGAGCAGGGGCAATTGCTGGCTGAACTCCTACTCCGTTCTTGGGAGGCAAAAGAATGATGGGGCTCGTCGCCTTGGTGGGTTCCGGCCCGGGAGATCCGGGCTTACTCACCTTACGCGCTGCGGAATTACTAGCCCAGGCAGATGTAGTGGTCTATGACCATCTGGCGAACTTCAATTTTCTTTCCCATCTGCGTCCGAGTGCCGAACTGGTGAACGTGGGCAAAAGGTCCAACCACCATACCCTGCCACAAGAAAAGATCAATCAACTCCTGGTGGATTTAGCAACCCAGGGCAAGCGGGTCGTCCGTCTCAAAGGCGGCGATCCCTACGTATTTGGACGTGGCGGAGAAGAGGCGGAATTTTTGGTTGCCCAAGGCATCCCCTTTGAGGTGGTCTCCGGTGTCACTTCTGCTGTTGCTGTTCCTGCCGCAGCCGGGATCCCCATCACCCACCGCGACCACTGCACCAGTTTCCACGTCATTACCGGACATGAGCGCGCAGAGCGTGGCGAAAGCGCTCTGGATTTTGCCTTGCTCGCCAAACTTTCTGGAACACTCATTTTTCTGATGGGATTAACCAATCTGGAGACCATTACCCAGCAGCTCATGGCGGAGGGGAAATCGCCACAGACCCCGATTGCGGTGATTTCGCGAGGCTGTTCCACTCGTCAGCGCCAAATTTTGGGGACCCTAAAGGACATCGCGTCCCTGGTCAAAGAACAGGGAATCGAAGCACCCGCCGTGACGGTGGTGGGTTCTGTCGCCAATCTTGCGGAGGTCCTACGCTCATCCCGTCCCCGACTTCCCCTGCAAGGGCAACGCATTCTGGTCACAAGGACCCGTACGCAGGCTGGGCGTCTATCCGCAAAATTACGAGCCCAGGGCGCCGATGTTTTAGAAATCCCGCTGATTCGCATTGAGGCCTCGAACGAAAAGCCTATGTGGGGCTCGCTTTGCGCAGAAATTCCAAAAGCAAACTGGTTGGTGCTGACCAGCGAAAACGGGGTGGAAATTTTCCTGAATGGTTTGTGCGAGCACCATTTGGATCTACGGAAGCTCGCCCAAGTACGTATCGCAGCCATTGGTCCTGCAACAGCATCCAAATTGCAAAAGGCGGGCCTGATTGCCGACCTAGTTCCTTCCTCCTATACCGTGGATGCACTGACGCAAGAGCTTCTCCCAAGACTTTCTCCGCAATCGCGTCTTTTACTGGCCCGCGCAGATATTGCCAATCCATCCATCGCGGAAGCCTTACAGCAAGCCGGACACACGGTAACGGAATACCCCATCTACAAGACTCAACCAGAGCATTCCCGTCAATCCATTTTGCGCGATCTTCTGGAACAGGGCTCTCTAGATT
>DATIQS010000151.1:0-3880 GCA_035470605.1 Fibrobacteraceae bacterium | reverse complement strand
AAATTTGATCACTTCCAATGGCGATGTGTTTGATTTGAACAGCTCGGCCAGAGAAGCGTGGAATAGGTCATCGCAGTCATTTTCCAGTTTGTGCATCCGTTCGCACTCTGTTTTTACATGTTTTCGAGTTTCCAGAAGATGCAGAATTTCACGAAGGCCTCGCGCCATCGTCACAATTAAATCCGAGAACTTTTTGACATTTGGGGGAAGAGCTCGCAAGTCGTAGATTTCAATTTTCCTAGCGATCGCATTGATCATATCCATCGCCCGGTCTACCTGAATGGCCAGCGTATGAATATCTTCACGATCAAGGGGGGTAATGAAGGTGGTCTGCAATGCTTCGATAATGCTGGTTTCAACGCGATCCATTTCCGATTCGCATGTTTTAATCCCGGCGATCTTGTTTTTGATTTCCTCCACAGAAAGATTTTCGATCTGTGAGGCTAAATCTTGAAACGCATTCGCACCCTGAACCAAAAAATCGATGTGCTTGTTCATGTAGTTGTAAAACTTCGTTTCCCTAGGCAGCAGCAAATCCAACAAATTGAAACCCATTTGAAACTCCATTGAAATTGATTTGTCATGCAAAAGGTATAAACAAATAAAGAACCCTCAATCTGGTTTCTGTTCTCGAATATTTCGGTTTTGTTAGGATTCTGTTAGCTGTTATCAAAAACCTTCGTTTTCCGCGTTTTATGCAGGATTGCAGCTGTTCTGATTCCGTGAGCGGAATTTGATAACTTCGTGTCATGAATTCGCATATCCCCCCCTCCCTCTATCTGGTAGACTCCTTTGCGCTGGCCTTCCGGATTTTTTATGCCTTTGCCCAGAATCCTTTGGTGAATTCCCGCGGCCAGGACAATTCCCTGGTTCATGGATACTGGGGAAACCTCTTACGCGTTCTATCCCAATGCAAGCCCACCCATTTTGCAGTAGTCAAAGACATGGGCCGAGCCACATTTCGCCACCAATTGTATCCAGAGTATAAGGCCAACCGGGGGGAAATGCCGGAACAAATGCGGGAACAACTCCCTAGGCTGGAGGAAATGCTAGCTCTCTCCGGTTTACCTGTTCTAGGACGGGAAGGCTATGAAGCAGACGATCTGATGGCTCATCTGGCGCTCAAGGCGGAGGCCGCTGGGTTTGATGTCTTTCTGGTGACTAAAGACAAGGATATGGGACAAATCGTATCGGACCATATCCACATGATACAGCTAGAAAAAGGGAATACGGTGGTGACACAGGGCCCCGTGGAAATTCTGGCCAAATTCGGGGTTCCTCCCCACCAAATGCGCGATTATCTTGCCCTGGTGGGAGACGCTTCGGATAACGTCCCCGGCGTTCCCAAGGTGGGCCCCAAAACAGCAGTGGAACTATTGCGGACCTATGGGGATCTGGATGGAATATACCGCAGCCTGGGGCAAATCACCCGCAAAGCACTCTACCAAAACCTCAGCGGAAATCGTGAAAAAGCCCTCCTATCGCGGGAGCTCGTTACATTGCAGTCCTCTCATGACTTTGGAATTTCCCTAGGGGAACTTGTATTCCGAGGGGTGAAGAGATCGGCACTGCATCAGGCCTTTATCGATCAGGAAATGCGAAGCTTAGACCGATTACTGGGAAGCGTGCCGGATTGTGAAGCCGGGACCCAAGGGGATCTCTTTGGTTCTGTGGATGGATTGCCTCAGGATGCACCCGCAACGGAGATTTTACCAGAATACGTGTTAATCGATTCGGTTTCAGCCTTGGACAAGCTGGAAAAGGAACTCGCAACCGCGTCCCTAATTTCTGTCGATACAGAAACGGATTCCCTGGTGGGCTGGAAGGCGAACCTCGTAGGTGTTTGCATTTCCTATGCGAGAAATCGGGGCTATTATCTCCCCGTAGGTCATGTGACGGGTGAGGCCATGTTATCCAAAGAGGTGGTTTGCGAATTCATGCGACGGTTATGCGCCAAACCAGACCGTCCCCTACTCTTTCATAACGCCAAATACGATCTCCAGGTCCTCCGGCATTGCGATGTAAACATCCAGTCTCCGGTGCTCGATTCCATGCTGGGAGCCTGGTTGCTGGATCCGGGACAGCCCTCTTTTGGTTTGGACGACCAAGTGCGGCGGCGTCTGGGCCACACGATGATTCCCATTGTGGATTTGATCGGGCGGGGGAAATCTCAGATTAGCTTTGCCCAGGTGCCTGTTGCCCAGGCCTATCCTTATGGTGCAGAGGATGCGGTGTTCACCTTACGGCTCTGGCTGCAATTGGAGCCGGAACTTGCGCGATTGAATCTTCTGGAAGCGCTCAAAACCCAGGAGGTCCCTTTGGCGCTCTGCTTGGCGGAGATGGAGCGGGTGGGCATCTGTATCGACCGCGAGGAGCTTGGACGCATTGGTTCGGAGCTTTCCCAAAAATTGGACGGACTGGAAAAGGAAATTTATGCGCAGGCTGGTTCCTCGTTCAACATCAACTCCACCCAGCAGCTCGGCAAGGTGCTGTTCGAATCTTTGGGCTTGCCCGCCATCCGCAAGACGTCCCTTGGCTACTCCACCGACGCCGCCACTCTGGAAGAGTTGCGCGGCCAGCATCCCATCATCGAATCGGTGATGGGGTATCGCGAGACCAACAAGTTGCTGAACACCTATGTGCAGGTGCTGCCCACCCTGGTGGACGCCCAGACCGGCAGGGTGCATACGAGTTTCCTGCAGACCGGAACCGCCACGGGCCGCCTGTCCAGCCGCGACCCCAACCTGCAGAACATCCCCATCCGCACGCCCGAGGGCAAACGCATCCGCGCCGCCTTTGTGGCGCCTTCCGACGACTGGACTTTGCTGAGCGCGGACTATTCCCAGATCGAGTTGCGCGTGCTGGCGCATCTGAGCGGAGACCCGGAGCTATGCCGCGCCTATAGCGAAGGCCGCGACATCCACGCCGCCACCGCCAGCGCGATTTTTGGCATTCCTCTGGACCAGGTGAATGCGGACATGCGCCGCCAGGCCAAGGTGGTGAATTTCGGTGTGCTCTATGGCATGACCGCGTTCCGACTGGCGCGGGATCTGGGCATCGAGCGGAGCGCCGCCAAGGCGTTCATCGATGGATATTTTGGCCTGTACAGCCATGTGCGGGACTGGATCGACGGGGTGGTGCAGCAGGCGCGCGCCGAAGGCGCTGTGCACACCCTCACCGGGCGGCTTCGGGTGATCCCCGGCATTGGCTCCACCGACCACACCGAGCGTCAGATGGCCGAGCGCATGGCGGTGAACAGCCCCGTGCAGGGTAGTGCCGCCGATTTGATCAAGATCGCCATGGTGCGCCTTCACCGTCGCATTTCTGTAGAGAAACTCCCCCTGCGTATGCTGTTGCAGGTGCACGACGAACTGGTTTTCGAATGCCCGCAGGACTTCGCGCCTGAGGCCTCCCGCCTGGTGAAAGCGGAGATGGAAGGCGTCTACCCGTTGCGTGTGCCGCTTATCGCCGAGGTGGGTACCGGGGCGAACTGGCTGGCGGCGCATTAGGCTACACGGACCATTCGAGACAACATTGCTCTAAAGGGCACCTCTAAAAATTAGCTTTGAGGCCATTTCGAGCGAGATTGATGCAATCCAAGAAAGAACAGGCAAAACGACCGGCTGAGCAACCACTTGCGGCTGTGCCGCTTAGTGGGGTGCTGTCCTCTATGAGGAACGCCTACTTGGAGTAGGTTGAGGACGGCTTTGTCTGTTTTGATGATATCTCCGTCCTGATATGCCAGTTAGGCTTTAGCCGTTACTGGCACATATCCTCAGCTGAGGAAAGCTTTGCTTGGTTACGGAATATACTCCACTGAGTACGCAGGAGAGCGCAATCGTAGCCGGAATGAGCCAAACGGGAATTTTTAGAGGTGCCC
>DATIQS010000150.1:0-6284 GCA_035470605.1 Fibrobacteraceae bacterium | reverse complement strand
TATGCAGATCGCATCCGAACCTGTTCGTTCACTGGGCAAAAGGCTACTCGGTTTAATCTGTCCCGAAGAGCCGTGTGACGGGAGACTGTCAAGCACGGTTCCGTGAGAGGCTTGGGGTGAGATTCCCCTTGCCTACTCGATACCTCGACTTCTGTAGCGTCCTGCACCAACACTTATGGAACGAATACGGTAACGGATTGTCGCGATGATCAGACATACAAAACAGTGGAGATCGGGACCCAGACGTGGATGGCGGAAAACCTGGCCTATCTGCCTTCCGTAAATACCAAGACGGATTCGTCCACCACGGTTGCCAAATATTATGTGTACAACTATAACGATACCAGTGTGAGTACGGCCAAAGCCAATAGCAATTACACCACTTATGGGACCTTATATAATTGGTCCGCAGCCAGCAACGCCTGTCTGAGTGGCTGGCATTTACCTACCAGAGATGAATGGCTCGTTCTGGAAAACTACGTGGGCGGTTTGCCTGGAATGTATCTTAAGGCCACTAGTGGCTGGGAATCTTATTCCAAAATTTCCAATGAGGATTCCTATGGCTTTTCTGCCCTGCCGGGTGGCTACTACTATGGGTCGGACTTCGACAGCGTAGGCTTCAAGGGCGCTTGGTGGACGGCAATGATGTCCAGTTCCGATTTCGCCTACTACCGGGGTATGGACTACGCTAGCTCGTCTGTGTCCCGCGACAACAGCAGCTATAAGTACTACGGATACTCAGTACGTTGTGTGAAGGACGATTGAACAGGGATCTGCAACTCCATCGTGTAGTCATCCATCACAAAGCCCTCGCCGATGGGGGTGGTGACAGATCCGGTCTGCTGAAATCCGAGTTTCTGATAAGCCGCAATGGAGGCGGCGTTGTTCTTGTTGACGGTCAGATGGATGGCGCGCAGGTTCCGTTCTTGCGCCAGCCGTGACATATATTGGATGGCTGCGCGGGCGTGGCCCTGTTTGCGGAAATCCTTGTGCACATACAGTTTGCTCAAAAAGAGCCGGTCCTGGTCGTTCTTGCAACAGAAATAGCCACACCGGGCGGCATGGCCATTTTCAAGGAAGTAGTACTCGTAACCGTGGATCATCTGGTCGCGCATGGCGGTGGCCGATTGGAAACGGTCCACCATATAGCGCACCTGGGCTTCTCCGATAATGGGAGGAAAGTGTTCCCACCAGATCTCACTGGCTAGAGCGGTCAGCGGCGCTAGGTCCGTGTCGTCTGCGGCCGGAAGGATCACGGTTGCGCTAGGTTCTCTCATTCGGCGGAGGCGTCTGCTAGGGATACCTGACCGACCATGGCTCCGTTGGCGTCGTAGGACGCAATCATATCACCATTGCGGATCAACGAAACGGACTGCACCGAACCATCGGTGGACACAATGGTCATTTCCATGGCGCCGCCAGGCAGGCGGGTAGCGGTCAGCTTGTTGCCATTGGGCGCCTCTTGCTCAAGGCTGGAACCATCGGCAAGCGGATTGGAACCGGTCCAGAACTCCAATGCATTGAGGATGAGGGCATCCGCCGTCATGCTGAGTGGGTAGATCACACTTCCTGGAATAATCATCAAAACGGAGTGGACGATTTTATTGCTCGTAATGGAGCCATTGACATCATAGACTTTTTTGGTCAGCGCGAAGCTACCATAACAGCCAACCAACACGAGAGACAGAACTGCGGCGATGGCGAACATCCCTTTTTTCATGGCGATTCTCCTTTAGGTTGCCGGACTTTGGACTAGCTAAAATATAGCATGGAGGTCGCGTTTCATTTGTTTCAAACAGCACAGCGAAGACGGTTCTGCGGGATAAACCGTCAGATTTCATCTATAAAAGGACAAGTCGCAAGGACGACACACCAACATTTTGAAACAACAGAAAAAACGTACTGGCGAATCAACAATGACATTATTTGTCGTTACTCCTTTGTTACTTTGTCGTTATGGAAAACAGAAAGGATACCACTGCCATTCTTTTGAATTTGGGTACGGAACTCGTGCAGGGTTTTGTTCCCAACAGCAACGCCTCCTGGTGCTCGGAACGTTTACGTCAATTGGGTTTTCGCCAGCTATGGCAAGCCACCCTGCCGGACGAGCCCAGCGCCTTTGCCCGGCAGTTCTCCCTTGCGCGCGAAATGCGACCCGATTTGATTCTCATCACCGGCGGTTTGGGGCCTACCGACGACGACCGTACCCGCCAGTTGGTGGCAAGCATCCTTGGATTGGAATTGGTCCACTCTTCCTCCGCAGAAGAAGGAATCCGCGCATTTCTCTCCCGCCATGATTATCCCTGGCATGACAATAATCGCATCCAAGCGATGTTTCCCCAAGGCGCCAGCGTTCTTTCCAATTCAGCTGGTTCTGCGCCGGGCTTTTCCGTGTCTGTAAAGGGTTGCCGGGTGGTCTGTTTGCCTGGAGTTCCCCATGAGATGCGACGCATGTTCGATTTACATCTTCCTGTCCTTTTTCCCTCCTTGCGTCCTCAGTTGGAACATCTGGACGCTCTGTTCGCGGGTTTGGGGGAGTCTATCATTGGTCAGGCACTGCGCCAAGTCGCTCCAGATGGAGGTTGGTGTTCCTTGCCTAGCGCCGAAGGAGTCCTGGTTCGTCTATACCGGGAATCAGATGGTCCACAGGCGTCTTTAGAGGGACGTCTACAACGTCTTTTGGCGGTGTTGGGACCTACTGGAGACTCGGCGTTGGTTTCCATAGATGGCTCGGGTCTGGCGCAGGTGGTCGTGCGGCATTTGCAAAATATTGGACACACTCTGGCGGTGGCGGAATCCTGCACAGGCGGTATGCTGGGCCAGGCAGTCACGGCGGTCTCTGGAAGTTCTGCTGTGTTTTGGGGCGGAGTGGTTGCCTACCAGAACGAGGTTAAACGCGACTTGCTGGGCGTGCCCTGGGATTTGTTGCAAAAATATGGTGCCGTAAGCGAAGAGGTGGCCCGGGCGATGGCGTCCGGGGCGCGGCGGGCGCTGGGGTCCAATTGGGGGCTCGCGACCACAGGGATTGCGGGACCTGGCGGGGGTTCTCCAGAGAAACCTGTGGGAACCGTCTGGATGGCGGTCGATGGACCTGGTGTCCAAATCGCCTTCCGGGAAATTTTTTCGGGAGATCGGGACGAAATTCGTGCTCAAACCGTCTATAGGCTTTTAGACGCCCTGCGTGTGGCTAGTAGGCGTACACAAAAAATCACTTGCACTGTTGAGCAGTAGTTTTTAAATTAACACAAAACAAGAGGATACCATGCCCAAGAAATCAACATCTCCTATTTCCAAGCCCGAACTAGGCATTCCGAGTGAAAAGCTTAAAGCGGTAGAAGCCGCCATTGCCCAAATCGAAAAGAACCATGGCAAAGGTGCCATTATGGCCCTGGGTTCTCAGCCTACAGCGGAAATTCCAGTCATCTCCACGGGTTGCATCCAACTGGACATGGCTTTAGGCGTTGGTGGTCTTCCCCGTGGCCGTATTATCGAAATTTTTGGGCCAGAATCTTCTGGAAAAACTACCCTCACCCTGCACGCCATCGCTGAGGCTCAAAAGGTTGGCGGTGTTGCCGCCTTTATCGACGCAGAGCACGCATTTGACGCCCTTTACGCTCGCAAGCTGGGAGTGAACATCGAACAGTTGCTTGTCTCCCAACCGGACACGGGGGAGCAGGCGTTGGACATCTGCGAAACCCTGGTGCGATCTGGCGCAGTGGACATTATCGTCATCGACTCGGTGGCGGCCTTGGTGCCTGCAGCAGAAATTAACGGAGAAATGGGGGATAGTCATATGGGGTTGCAAGCTCGCCTCATGTCTCAGGCTCTGCGCAAGCTAACTGGTCTCCTCTCAAAGTCCAATACGTGTTTGATTTTCATCAACCAGCTGCGTATGAAGATTGGCGTGATGTTCGGCAATCCAGAAACCACCACAGGCGGCAACGCTCTTAAGTTTTATGCTACTCAGCGTCTCGACATCCGCCGTATAGCCTCAATTAAGGAGGGGGAGGAGGTTATTGGTAACCGTACCCGTGTCAAGGTGGTTAAGAATAAGGTCGCGGCCCCTTTCACCCAATGTGATTTCGATATCCTCTATGGAATGGGGATTTCTCGGGAGGCCTCCATTTTGGACTTGGCCGTCGAACTGGAGATCATCCAAAAAAGCGGCACCTGGTTCTCCTACAATACAGAACGTATCGGTCAAGGTCGCGAAAACGCTCGACTATTTCTGAAAGAAAATACCGATCTTTGTAAGGAAATTGAGCAGAAAATTCGTGAGGGCATTCGTGATGTACAGATGTTTGCCACGGGTGAGGATTCTGCGGTGGAAACTACTGGGCGGTCAGCAGAATTGCAAGAAGACAAGTAATATTGCCCCTGCAATTCTGAAACGATGTTGTATGACGTTCCGTCCCTTCTTTTGTGCCATTGGGTTGTCTGTTGGTTGTGGTCAAGGTTGGGACGGACGTTACAAAATATCGCGATTCAGTAATTGTCCTTGAGATAAGGATAGGCGCCGGAAAGAATTATTCAGATAAAATCCAGGATTATGCGTGGCCATGAGCACGGTGGTTCCACGGGCATTGATTTCCTTAAAAATTTGGAAGACTTCCTGGGCATTATCTGGATCTAGGTTCCCCGTTGGCTCATCCGCCAGTAGAATATAAGGATTGTGCACCATGGCTCGCGCTATGGCAACACGCTGTTGTTCTCCGCCCGAAAGCGTATAGGGCATGGCTGATCGCCGATGGCTGACTCCAACTAGGGCCATGGCTTCATATACCTTTGATTTAATGGATTCAGGGGGACATCCGACAATTCGTAAGGCCAGTGCGATGTTCTCAAAAACGTTACGGTCATTCAGCAATTTGAAATCCTGAAAGACAATTCCAATATTGCGACGTAGAGTCTGGACACGGGCTTCTGGCGTATTTTTACTGTCAAATACGGCATCTTGATTTAGGTGGACTAGGATTTGGCCCCCTCGATCTGCATCGGGGCGTTCATCCATGTAAATCAAACGCAGAATGGTGGTTTTCCCCGCGCCTGAGTGCCCTGTCAAGAATACAAATTCCCCTTTGCCTATCTTAAAAGTGACATCATCGAGTGCTTTCCAGCCAGCCTCGAACGTTTTGGTGACATGTAGAAAGTGAATCATGTGCGTTTCCGGGTGGCTAAAATTTGGACGCGTTCCGATTTTTCACGGGCTGGCCGTAGATTTTGGGCGTCCAGGAGATCTACCACCACAAAATCGCATTCATTCAGCCAAGAACAGAGGGTTAGTATCGGATAAATGTATTGAATGTGATGCTCTTGCTTCCGTTCATAGAGTCCTGCGGATGCCGGTGTGAAAAGGTCAAAGAAGTTATGCTGCTCATGATGCTCGGCATCATAAGAACTACGGCGCAATAAAAGGCCTCCTGACGTTTCAAAGGCATCTACATAGTCCTCAAACCACTGAAGAGAATTCTCTTCGGTGGTTACATCGAAGAGGAAGATTCCTCCTGGAAGAAGAACGCGGTAAATCTCCGCGAACATAGTCTGCAACGCTTGTTCCGATAAATAATTCGCAGCATCATAGCACATCAAAACCCAATCAAATTTCTGAGAAAAGGGTAAGGTTGTTGCGTTACAGGTTACTCTTGAATATGGAAAGTCTGCTTCCGCTTGGCGCAGCATGTCTAGCGATAAATCCGTATGGACACGCTGCTGAAGAGATGGAATACTAAGCCAAGGCGCTAAACGGCAAGTCCCCGCCCCAAGTTCCAAAAGCATGTGGGGAGCAATTTTATGACGCTTCAAAATTTTTTGGATGGATTGCGCCCATTGAGCATATTGCACATGACCCATAAGTCGGTCATAATGCTCCGAAAGCCAGGAGTAGGGCTCGTATCCCATGATGTACTTTATTTGCGGTCGAGGCGCACCTCAATATAAACTTCTTTGCGCCAGCGTTGTACGAGTGTGTCCAGTTTTTGGTTAGCAATATGATTGGCAACATAGCTTTCGATTAAACCATAGTCATCTTCCAACGTGAGCGCCCGTGCATTCATCGCGTCGTCCAGTCGGAAAATATGCCAGCTGTCATCAATTTTTACTGGGTCACTGATTTCGCCTTTATCCAGGTTTGCGATAACCTGTTGGTACGCGGAATCTAATTCGCTACGCTCCATCCAACCGAGGCATCCTCCTTTCCATGAGGTTTCTTCATCCTGACTCCACCGAGTCGCGAGAGTAGAAAAATTGTTGCTGTCTAAAGCAATTTGACGGAAGGATTGGATCCG
>DATIQS010000149.1:0-7972 GCA_035470605.1 Fibrobacteraceae bacterium | reverse complement strand
ACCTCAGCGTCATAGGCGATTTCATAGAAAAGGAATTTTTAAAGGAACTCTGAAGGGGAAAATGCCGACCCCCGGCGCAGAAGAAGAGCCTACATGAATCACGCACCACGCGCGAAGGCCGGCGTATAAGAGAATAGCTTTTCCATACCCTTAAAATTTGTTCAATCGACCAGGGACAGAAATCTCCTGGCCTCTTCCATGATTCCATCGACCAGGGACAAAACAGCACATCCCCAACCACCAAAAATGGATGGCTAAAGGGCTATTTACAGAAAGAAAATGGATTGCATCCATCTCGCTCGAAATGGCCTCAATGCTAGTTTTTAGAGGAGCCCTCAACGGAAAAAACATCGGTCGGAGACATATCCAAGGTTGGCTTTTCTTCGAAAAAGTTTTTTGGGAATGGTGTTTTCCTCTTCAAAATTTTGATGGACATGGGCTACCCTCCACATATACCATATTCGGGCAGAATGTCATGCAGGACACAATGAAGGTGAGCCTGGACCGCATCATGGAACAGCTTCCAGTCGCTTTTTAAGAATCCTTTCTCGCCATTGGATGGACTTGGCCTGCTGTAGACGTAAACAGGCATGTCCGATGATGTCCCCAACGCCTCTGCTTTCCATGAATATTTTCCGTCTTCGGCATAGAATATTTTTTCACGACCGAAAGAAAAATTTCCGTCGGCTATGGAGTGAGCCCACTTACGATGCCGTACCCCACCATCCGTATCCTCGAAATCAATAAAATTTTTTCTGATTTGATCCAACGCATTGGGGGCAATAGGAGAATAGTCCCCCACTGGATTCTTGAATCGCCATAGTTCCTCATGCATGCGTTTTACGGCATCCATAAAAAAGATCGTGTTGCTCCTTTTTATTGTGGCGTTCTTGTAGTTCGTGTAACTCCATTCGAGGAACGGGTAATCCGGCAGTGAGAAGGCGCGCCCATGACCAATGGCAGGAACAGCATCGGAGACCTTTTCCTTCAGGAAGCCGGCGATGCCGCTATTGAATATGCTTTTGACATTCAGCTCTTTTACGTTATCGACATCGTTCACGTTATGCAGCACACCGGCGAACCCCTGGTGCGCCCATGTGTCCGCGAAGACATGCATCGCTACTCCAAGGCGGTGTAGAGCCCTGTCTTTGTTTTTATCGTCAAATGCTGCGGAGAGCATGTCTCTGGCTATGGGGCTGTCCGGTCTGCATATCAGTTTCTCGATAAACGATCCATTGGGATCTTTGCCCTTTGTCTCCCCGCCGTTGCCAGGCAGGAAATGGAACGGAAGCCATACAAGAGTGTTATCGTCGTTGTTCAGGTTGTCCGGGTCGTAGGTTTTGTGCGCCGAGCTGATTCGGTGGTACATTGCCCTGTTGTCGAAATGGATCACGCCCGAATGGGTCGCGTCGTCAACATATTGCGCCGCCGTGGCGATGACTGAGGCCTCCTCGGAGGTGAATCCGGCGAGCCTGGATACGACATATGTGACGGCATGGTGAAAATCGATTTGCATTGCGCCCTCCTTTGATTGGCGTTGGTTTTTGTTTTGGTTCGGTGACGAGAGCCGTGATAACTTCGATTCCGTTAAACGACGTCAGCGCGCGCGCCTTCCTAGAGTTGAATCGATCCGTTGAGTTTGTCTTGGATAATTTTTCTTATTTGGAAGAAACATGCGCATCCTCCCATGAGTGTTTAGTCTCGTAGCTTTCTTTTCTGCAATTTAAATGAACCAGGCATGAGTTCAAAGGGGGAATTTACGCATCATGAGATACGGAAAAAATATAGGGTTCCTCTAAAAATCACTCCAAATCCATTTTATTGCACACAACATATTATTGGTTTGTCCCGCACATCAAAACCGAGACAAAATCTATGGCCAATTTTCGTCCACTTCGATTTTTTTGAAGCGCAGGCCGATCACAAAGCTCCCTTGGAAAAACAGGATAGGTCGATCGACTGGAGTGTTTTTCGCTGGCCCGTTGGAGGATATCTCCGTTCTGATATGCCCATTCAGTTTTAGCCGCTATTGGCACATATCCTCGAGGAGGGCTCTGCCTGAATTCCACGAAGATGCCTTGCAGAGTAAGGAATCGTGTCTGTTTCAATTGTTGGGATTCTCTCCCGGTGGAGCTATGGACTTAACCGATTCCTGGAACACTTTGGCCACCTTTTTGCCCTTGCACAAAACGAATAGCGGAATCTAGGCTGAATGGAAATTTTTTGAGGATCCCTGGAGTCTGACTTGCGGAATCCTAAATTTTTGACATGGATCTTTCCCATATCCCTGGCTTAGGCCCCAGACGTTTGGACATTCTGCGTAAGGCGGGTTTTGTGGACATCCCCACGTTACTGCGCAATATCCCTAGGACTTGGCTGGATCGCACACGATTGCAGCACATTGCGGATTTGCACGCCGATGAGAGTGCTGTGGTCATGGGGGAGATTGTTCGGGCGGGACTTGTATTCGGACGCAGGAAACGTTTTGTCGCACATTTACGGGATGACAGTGGTGAACTTCAGCTCCTGTTCTTCAGCGGCTTGTCCTATTGGCAGAAGCGTCTTCAGCGAGGGTCTCGTTGGCTGGTAATGGGGCGGGTGCAGGATTTTCGTGGTCCGCAAATCGTCCATCCAGAGTTGCAAGCTATGGAGGATACCGAAGAATTCCATGGTTCGGTGGTTCCTGTGTACAGCATTAGTGAGGAAATGCGTGCGGCCCATATGGAACAGGCGTTTTTCAGAAAACTTTATGCAAAACTTTTTGAGACCTCCTGGTTGCGTTTGTCGGATGCCTGCCCCACAGAACTCCTTTATCCTCTTGGCTTTTTGCCAGAATTGGATAACCTGCGCAGATTGCATTTGCCTAGAACTATGGGAGAGGCAATGCAAGGACGGCGTCAGTTAAAGGTGATGGAGCTTTTGCCCTTCTGTTTACGCATGGTTCAACGCAGACGGCGTATGGCCTCTGCGGGGCAAGCCTCCGTGTTGGATATGAATCGGATGAAGGCGGTTCAGGGGCAGCTTCCCTTTTCGCTTACTGAAGGGCAATCCCATGTCTTAAACCAGATTTTGCATGGCCTTGCTGAACCTCGCCAATTTCACGCTCTGTTGCAAGGGGATGTTGGATCGGGGAAAACGGTGGTAGCCCTGTTGACTCTGCTGGCGGTCGCTTCTTCCCAATGTCAGTGTGCATTGATGGTCCCTACCGATATCCTGGCGCGGCAGCATTTTCAGACTTTGCATAAATGGTTCCTTTTGGCTGGACTGCGTATCGAATTGCTCGTGGGGGCGAGCAAGGGGGAGGACCGCCGGAGAATCCTGAAGGGCTTGGCGGACGGGGCTATCCATGCGGTGGTGGGAACCCAGGCTCTCTTCTCTTCTGATGTTTTATACGCATCCCTTCGCCTCGTGATCGTGGACGAGCAACATCGTTTTGGGGTCGCACAACGAGAGGCTTTGCTCGCGAAAGGACCGCACCCTGATTTAGTGGTGATGAGTGCGACTCCTATTCCTCGTAGTCTGGCCATGACTCTTTATGGGGACTTGGAGCCCATTGTGATGAAGGGGAAACCTCCTGGACGTAAACCGGTTAAGACTCGCTTGCTTGAACCCGCGAAACGCGCGGATTTGAAAGCCTTTCTGCACAAGGAGTGCCTGGCGGGGACTCAGGCTTATTGGATTGTATCCCGTGTGGAAGAGGATGGAGTCTCCGAGGCTCATTCGGTGGAAAGTCTGTGCCGGGAGCTCACGGATTTTGCCTCTGATTGGAATGTGGGACATGTGCATGGGCGTATGGATGAAGCTTTGCGTGACCAGGTCTTGCGAAATTTTGCCGAAGGACGGATTCATGTACTGGTGGGAACCACGGTGGTGGAGGTCGGGGTGAATGTGCCCAATGCAAATCTTATGGTGATCGATCAGCCTGAGCGATTTGGTCTAGCCCAGCTACATCAGTTACGGGGGCGTGTTGGACGCGGGGGTGTGCAAGCTTGGTGTTTTTTGGTTGTGGATTCTGAGCATTCCGCTCAAGAGCGTTTGCTGGGTTTTTCCCAAACGTTAGATGGATTTGAAATCGCGGAAATGGACCTTCGATATCGAGGAGCCGGTAATTTGGAGGGTGCTGAACAGTCTGGCTCTTGGGTTCTGCGGTGGTTCGATTGGCTGGAGGATCAACCGTTGATCCACAATGTCATTCATCAGGCAGAAAAGATTATAGACAATGTCTTTGGATTCGATGAGGGCGTACGCCAATCGATTGATCAATGGTATGCCGATCGCACACAGGCTGACCCTGGGCGCGATGGCGTTCATTGACATTCATTATTCTTGAGGTGGTGGGGGAGGGGGCTTGGGACAATTGGCGACGCATTTGCCTTCTTTGTAGCGTTCCACCACCTTTTTCCCTTCTTCCCAGTAGGTATAAGGACCATCCATCTGGTCATTTTTCCAGGTCAGCATAGAGGACTTGCTGCCATCCAGGCAAAGATAATAGACCTCTAGGCCTTCTCGTTTGCCCATCACAAAAGTGCGTTGCTCCCGAATCACGTCCTTGTATTTTTCTTCCTCACACCAGATTTTCTCTTCCCCATTCAGCTTTCCCAATGTGTAATGGCTGATTTGTTTCAGTAGGCCTTCATCATTCCAACGCTGGTATACGGAATCTTTTCGACCATCCTTAAAGAATACTTCCTCGATTTTAATTCCTTTTTTGTTCCAGGTTGTTTCAGAACCATCCTGGATCCCCTGCTTGAAATGGATTTCGTGACGAAGTTTGCCATTTCCATCCCATTCCTGGTAGGTGCCATTGTTTTTCCCAGAAACCCATTCTGAACGGGTTTCCAATTTTCCTTGGGAGTCCCAGGTCATGCGAATACCGGAGATTTTGCCCATGTCATAGAAGGTGGAATCGCGGCGGGTTCCTTTCTCGTCAAAACGTTCATAAACCCCATTTTTCACTAAAACCCCGTCGGCGTTTTTCGTTTCGTGCCAGCGCTCCTTTAGCGCGCCGTTGTCGAAATAGGTCTCCGTGGCGTCGCTTCCACAGGATTGCAAAAAAAGCGCAGCACAGGGCAGCGCCAAAACGAACCGGTTCCATCTCATAACGATATCCTAGTTGAAAGGTTTCCCTGAAATGTACTTTTCTGGGCGAATTTTGGGTAAAACAACTGTGCTCAGTTGGGGCCAGAGTAAAAATAGCCATTGCCGAAGTCGTTGTCGTATTCCAGCGTTTCCAGAAGATCTGCGGATAGGCTAAATCCGGTGGGGGCTTCCTTACCGAATCCCACCACGGTGGCGTTATGGGTCAAATACAAGGGTGATTCGATGTGGACTAGAAAATACAACACCCGTAAACTCTTCGCCCAGGAGTGCCCATCCAGGATCGCAGAGGCATTCAACTCAAAGAAAGCCTCCAGATCATCCGAGTCGAAATCCTTCGCTGTTCGAGTCAACGTATCCCCGAACGTCTCCAGAGATGCCAGATGGGAGGAGTCCAGGGCCTCCTCAAGAGAAAGACCAGAATCTAACGAGAAATAGATCAGTTTTAGCATTGTGGTACTGTCGGCGATGGCTTCACGGAACGCCACAACACAACGTTGTAGCGCGGTTTGGTGGAGCTGGTGCCGAGAGAAGGCGTTGTTGTCTATGCTATCCGCATCTGCGAACGCGATGCGTAATACAGCTTGATCTTCTACAGTATCGCTGATCGCGCCGAAGGCATATATTTTGGCTCCGTCTCCCCAGAAACTATCTTGAAAGGTTGGAAGATATGAGGAGCCCATTACTCGAATTTGTCCAGAAGCAGTCATGCGCCTGGCGAAGATTCGGGTTACCGATGGGCTATTGCTGTCTGCAAGCATGGATTCGGCTTGCCGAACCACAAGAGACATTTCATCCCCGTCGTCTTTGGTCTCATCCAGTTCTAGTGATACGTGCACACTGTCTTCTGGATTGAAATAGGTAAAGCTCCCCTGGATCAGGCCAGAGTCATTTTGCAAAAAGATCACCTGGAGGAGTTCATCTTCATTTAGGGAGAGCGAAAGGCTGTAATAGGTGGCTGCAGCATCATCCAAGGTGGAGTCAAAGGCCGTGGAGATAACGTCGTAACCATCCACAGAGCCAGACCAGGATGAGTCCGGCAGATTCTTTCCCGCCCATGAGTACATCAGGGATTTGACTTCGCTTTTCAGCGCTTCGGCGGTGTGGATATATTGAGGAACAAGCAAATAGGGGGCAATGGCTTTTTGAAAATCCGTATCGACCGTGGAAACCGCGACGGAAATCCTGGAAAGGAGGGTAGAGTCCTCCAAGGATACAGAAGGCTCAGAATCCTGAAGGCTACTGGGGAGTGCAAAAAGGGCGTTCGCCGATGTCTCCAGCGTATTCGGGAAATCTTGAATCCCAGACTCTTGAGGATTGTCCCCGCAGGAATGGAATAGGGTGAGCAGAGAGAGAAGCCAAGCGGCAGACTGCCAGGGGACCGCTCTCTTCGTCATGATGCGGTCCTCCTCTGGAGGTGAGATTTTGGAAAATATTGGATGCTAAGTTGCATTACGCATTCTGCTGGAGAATCTGACTGTACCAAAGCGAAAACATCGTTTCGCATCGCCTCAATCCTTTTCAAAATCTGATTCCGGGTGGATTCACTGACTGCAAGAATGGCTGTGCTAATATGACGTTCTTGAGCAGAAACGGATTCAATCGCGTCTGCCGCATGCAGAATCCATTCCCGGTTCATGAGGCGTACCGGATCTTTTAATGTGGCAGGGGGCTCAAGAAACCGTGAAACCACGTGGTAGTCGCCACCGGGTTCCTGTTCTAAGAGATTCCATTCACATAAATCGCGGACGCACTTTTTCACTTTGGGTACGGACATGGCTGGTCGAATGAATGAGGCTAGTCTATTGTAATCTCCATGGAAACTGGAGGCCTCTATCGCGGAAAGGACCAGCGCATAGGCGGTATCGGAATAGTAACGCACGCTTCCCGCATTGATACGAACAAAACTCGAATGAACCCTGCGGTTTTGAATTTCGCGCCAAAGACTCTCTCGGGTAGACGATTTATGAGTCTGGCGATAATCCACTAAGAGACGAAAAAATTCAGCAGCAATCGGCCTTAGACCGAAAATTTGAATACAAGCTTCACGAACTTTATCACTTAGGGGGCGTTTCCCCTGGATGACCTGGATCAGTGTCCCTGGATTGCGTACCCCAGCTATTTCGGCAAAACGCCGGTGAGTGAATTCCGGTTCCTTCTTTTTGCGGGTTTCATAGGCGTCGTGGAGAAATTGTCGAAAATCGTCGTATTTGTAAATATCAGGAACCATGAAAGGAAGATAGGCTTTTGACTCGAGAAATACAAGTTATTCTTAAATTAAGATAACGAATCTAAACAGGACTTTAATCAGAGTTTTATAAAATTTTAGAAATTTATAGGGTATTCCTATTTTTTATTTTTTATTCAACTTTGATTTTTGTTCAACTTCGTGAAATACTGATAACTAGATTTAGGGCTCAACCGTATTTTACGGAGGGGCCATTTTTGTTGTGATGCCTGAGGGGAGTGAAAATCGATACAGGTCGCCATTCCGTGCCTGATTCTTATTTCTGCCGGATAGCTCGGGTATTTTCGGGTATTTATTTGACTACAGACGAATTTTGGGGTAGGCCCTCACCCGGCTGCTGTTGCCATTCTCTTGATTTGGGCGATTTTGTTTCGTTGTAGAAGCTGCGTTTTTGGTTTGCTCCCAGCTGGGAGAACGGTTCCTGATGGAGAGACCTTTTTCATGGGGGTGACTTTCCAACTGACGAGTATATATTATGGATTCGAAGAAAGGAACCGTTATGAATCAATTGCAAGTATTCCCTATCTTGTTCGCCAGCCTTTGCCTGTTGGCTTGCAATAGTGATTTACCCGATACATCCACCTGCGAGGATCCGGCGAATTGTACCGAGGAGTCTTCTAGTAAGGT
>DATIQS010000148.1:0-2522 GCA_035470605.1 Fibrobacteraceae bacterium | reverse complement strand
TGGGGCCAGACTCTGCGTAGGAATCGTATCTTGAACCGGTTGATTCCTGGTTAAGAAAGGAACGCTTTCTGGCGCGAAACGCAACGCGAACCACAATCCTGCTGCTAATAGGATCAATGCCAAAAGTATGGTGGTCAATGCTTTCAATGGGCCGCCTGTGTGCAGAATTCGTACATTGCTTGGAAAACTAGGAATTTCCTGGAGGATTCGCCCTATCGATAAAGCACCAAATCGTCCATGGGGTAGCGGACTTTAGGAAGCTTTGCGTATTTATCATTATTGGAACGAACTCCTACAGCACAGGTAACGATAGAATGAAGGTGTTTGTTTCCTAATTCCAGAATCTCATCATAATCCAAAGTTGGGAAATCCTCAATCGGACAAGAATCGATACGGGCGGCAGCGCAGGCAGCTACCAGATGCCCAAGGGCTAAATAGACCTGGTTATCCATCCAAGATTCTAGACTATCTTGATGTTCATGGAACCAGTTGTGTAAAAAAGAACTGTAGCTATGTAACTCCGAAATGCTCTGCTTGCGAATATAGGCAACGTGCTCCACGTGCTGATCAATCAGGGCGGGTTCAAATTTATGGGGACGGCACAAAACTAAGAGATGACTGGCGTCCAAAATCTGACGCTGATGGCGGACTGGCGTCTTTTCCGCTAACCGTTTCCGGATCTCCAGGTCACTGACCAGAACAAAACGCCAGAGTTGCAACCCCATCGCGGTGGGGGTGAGTCGAAGGATCTCCAGCAAAGCATATAGCGTTTCCTTGTCTAGTTTTGCATTTGAGGCAAATTGCTGGGTGCTATAGCGCCATTGCATGGCATCTAAATGATTGTAAAGGGCTGGCAACATCATTCAGATAGTCTATCCCATCCAGAAAAGGAAAGCAATAAGGGCCCGCTAGAACTTCTAGGTTTTCTTAAACGTCAATTTGTGTCACAAATGCCTTGCAAAATGTTATTTTGCCTTAAACGGATGTAAATCGACTCTTCCAGAATGAGCCAAACGGGAACTGCATGGAACTTGGGGAATATGATGTCGCGGTATCAATGTTGGAGAGGCTGGATGCGGAGATTCTGGTAATTCGCTGTTCTTCTGATTTTCGCATTCTCAAGGCCGGGCCCTTTCTCCAGGAGTGGTTTGGTATTTCCCCTGAAAAAGCTGTGGATTTGCATGTTTGCAAGGATTTGTCATGGTCTGCAAGTTCAAGAATTCTGCTGGAAGAGTGGCTGAACACGGCTAAAAACGGATTGGATTTATCTAGTACCCGGCATCTGGGTGTTTCCTCTGTTGGCTTTTCCATGACCGTTCTTTGTTCCTTACGCACACAATCGGCCACAGCGGAATCGCCTTTTTTTGTTGAATTGTGGTGCCGGGCTTTGGGGAGTGCCCATACGAGATTCCATCGCGGGTCGCAACTACTGGAACGTTATGAACAGTGGATGCGAAAATTGGAGTTAGCCGTGGTCGATGTGGATGTCACCACAGGCATTATGACATGCAACCGCCAAGCATCTACGTTGTTGGGGTGGGTTGCCGAGGGACAAATTTTCCGTCTGGAACGCTGGCGCAAATTATTCCACCCGGATGACCAAATGATTTTCTGGAATGGGATTCTGGATCTACTGGCTGGACGCATCCACCTTTTTCAAAAAGATTTACGTAACTGTGCAGGAGCTTTTCGATACTCATGCTTCGCTTGGGATCATAAAATTCCACATCGCTTGGTGATTACCCTACAGAAGATTAGGCTTTGTGAAGATTCTTCTTCGGTGGAGCAAGAAAAGCCACAATTAGACAGTTCCTTGCCATCTTTTTCTCAAATTCAGGAAATGCTTCCGTTAGAAAGTTGGTCCGTGGACCTTGTGGATGGGCAACACGCCTCTAGTGACAAATTCACACGGCTTCATGGCGAAGAGGCTCTCTCTGGAGAATCTGTTTGGGAATACATGAAACGGATTATTAATCCAGATGATTTGCAGGCTCTAAAGCAAGATATGGTGGCCCACGTGTCTGGTGTCGGTAAAGGATCCAGAGTGGTTCGTGTTCATCCGATTCAGGAAACCGCGCGGTTCTTTCATATTAGTTGGCGTTCCTGGTGCAAAGACGGATTTTTATTGCGTGCTCAAGGCGTAAGCCAGGACGTCTCTGGATTTTACGGAAATTATTGGCAAATGCAGGAACGGGAGAATGCTTCCCTTCAAATTTTAGATCGACTTCCAGATGCCATTCTGATTTTTGGACGCGACTTGTGTCTGCGAGATTGTAATCTCACTGCGGAACGATTTACGGGAATTCCTAAACAGATGATGCTGTGTACCTCTATCGATCAAATTTTTCGGCTTTATGGGGCATCCTATGATATGGCTGCGATTCTCAAGTTGCGGACCCTAAATTGGCAAATACTTCATCAGTCTGGTGAGTCTTTTCCGGTCGTGATTGAGTGCTCTTCTTTGTTTTTGAACAGAGAAGAGCAGATCTTAATGGTCGTTCGTAATGCTCGTCCGATTCATG
>DATIQS010000147.1:0-2019 GCA_035470605.1 Fibrobacteraceae bacterium | reverse complement strand
ACTTTGACGAACTGGGCCTTCCAAGGCTTAGTATGGCGAAGTAGCCCAATTTCTTCGAACCGCCGTATGCGGACCCGCTTGTACGGTGGTGTGGCAGGGGAACGCGGAATCAATATTCCGCGCCCCTATGCCGATTAATTGGCATTACAGCAACATCCGCTTGACAATGGCCCAGATAATATATACATCGTATATATGATATTCGAGTGGGACCAGAACAAGGATCGGGCCAACCAGAAGAAGCATGGAGTTTCGTTTTACGAAGCGAAGTCCGTGTTTTACGACGAGAAGGGGCTATGAAAAAGACATACGATTTCAGCAGTGCAATAAAGAATCCATACGCCAAGAAATTGAAAAAACCGATCAGCATCAGAATTGACGAGGACGTCATTGAATACTTTAAGACAATCGCTGATGATGTTGGAGTTCCATATCAGGTTTTAATGAATCTATACCTACGTCAGGTAAAGAATGAGGAATTAAAGCCAAGGTTCACTCAGGATTTGGTTGTCCATAAAAAGAAAAAAGCCGCGTGAGCGGTGACACTATCATCGGTTGGTGCCGTAGCGGAGAGGCTGGCATTTAACACGTTGCGCACCTAGTGCATGGCTCTCTTTTTGGCAGGATGGAAATCTATCTTGTCCCTATGCCAGTTGATGATGAATTTGTGGCCCAGTGCGAAGCCGACTATACAATGGCAGAGATTACGGCTATCGCCCACATTGCACCTGGAACAAAAACTCCGACCCATGTGCTGGCTGTTGTTGAGTTGCTCCATAGTCATTTGGAGCCCAACCCGCTTATAGGCCTCAGCCCAAAGGATGGCGGCTATCCCCGTCGGATTGATCTTGGAAAGCGTGCAGGCAGGTTCTTCATTCAACGCTGGCATCTGTCCGTGCGCGACGGAATCCAGTGGTACAGAGATTGCGCGACTGGCTCAATGACCGTTCCTGGTAAAGGCCCATCGAATCCAACGGTCGTTCAACTCGGTAATCTTGGGGACGACCCTCCTTGGCCTTACTTGGTGGTTGCGGTCGAAAATTTTTGGCCTGAATCAGAATTCTGGGGCGATCGACCTGGCGGTTCGCGTTGGCATCGCCTCCTGCCCCTTGCGCCTGTCGAGATCACGAATGGGTGGAACGCGTCCGATTTCGAGAAGGCTCGCGATTTTTTCATGTCAGAGGTGCACGTGGACCTCTTGTCCCGATCGGTTTTGCTGGGATCCTGCCATCTTTGCCTGCCCAATCCAGTGTACCGCCGTATCCATCAATGTGTTGCTAATGATTGGCGAAGCGTCATCTTCGACGTAGATCCATACCCCAATCAGCCACTCGATGGACTGGAGCTGACCTTCTGGAACCAGCGCTCGTGGGGAGCAACATCGTTGCGGCACATGACGCTACAGCCCGGCACCAATGTGCTCCATGTGCCTGAAGGCGTAGAGCAGGTTGCACATGCCGTTTCCTGCAAAAAACGAGGCCTTTTGAAACAGTCAAAACCGACGGGCTTTATCGCGGCGATCAACGTTTCGATGAATGTCATCTCGGGACAACGTCGAGTGGAAACTCCGAAGGGAAGCTATACTGTCCATGTAAGCAAGGCCACCAAGCCGATTCAGGTCGGAACACCACGGGTTGTAAGCGCACTGACTCGACTCGCCATCGACGAGGGGCAACAAAGCATCCAGAGAGCATGGGCAAATACGGCATTTCGGTGGTTCGACAA
This sequence comes from Fibrobacteraceae bacterium, assembly GCA_035470605.1. Taxonomy (GTDB): domain Bacteria; phylum Fibrobacterota; class Fibrobacteria; order Fibrobacterales; family Fibrobacteraceae; genus CAIRAY01. The sequence continues at coordinate 294 of DATIQS010000147.1, read as the reverse complement.
AGACAGCATTGCAGGAACCCAAGCCATTCGAGATATCATCCGGTCGGCGGGCAAGAGTGTCGATCTCCTCGATCCCTATTTCGGGCGTGGGGACCTTATGGAGTTTGCCCTTTCCACGACGAGGTATGGCTTGCCTTTTCGAGTGCTCACCTCGCATGATTTCTGTACGAGCGGCAAGGATTCTGATTTAAAAATCGAGCATGGAGATGCCCTCGCGAAGACGCTCGAGTCTGTGCGTACTCAGGACCCACGGCTGAACATCGAGATCAAAGTCATGCCCGGCGATAAGTCCCC
>DATIQS010000146.1:0-2346 GCA_035470605.1 Fibrobacteraceae bacterium | reverse complement strand
GTGATCCTCAGGGGACCGGGCCAGAGAGGCCGCATCCAATTGGTACCAATGCGGAGACTCTAGTCGTAAAGGTGGCGCCTGTGTGAGTTGAGTTAGGCACACCAGTGGTTGCATATATGCATCCATCTCTTGCCCCTGCGCGCTTTTTAGCAAGTGCCGCGGATGTCCCACGAAGAGGGTTTTCCCTTGCAAATTTTCGGTTTGGGGCGAATGGGCGCGCATAACCTGGGCGTAGCGTTTTCCTGTGGAAGAGGGCCTGGAGGCCGCTACGGAAAATGGATGAAACTCTCCGCGCACACCGCTATGCAGACAAAATTTCTGTAAAAACCGGATGGAGGAAGGAGGGAGAGCTCCCAAAAAGCAAGCCTCATCGATGGTCTGGCTAGCGCAATAAGCAGGGATCGTATTGGCGACGATCATCCACTCCCGTAAAGAACGGTTGTACAATAGTGCTTCCATGGCAAACTGATAAAGGGAAATTCCCCGATACATGAAGTCCTGAGCCAAGGACTTTTGCTCTACCTGCAAAGCGAATAAATTGTTCAGCAAACCGACATATAGGCTATCCCAGGTCAGACGATCTGCGCCGATATTTTGCGCCCCCTTGCTGGACAGATGAGGCACCATCTCCTGGTGGGCTCGGATATTCTGTAATTCCAGAGGCAATACATAGACGTCAGGGAACGGTAGGCTTTGCGAAAAATAAATGCAGATCTTACTCATATTACTTTCCAAAGCACTCGGAAGGCAATGGCCAATCCCCTCCCAGCTCATACCCAGGACAGAGATCCCGCAAAACCGGGAGCAGATTTTCCCTGATTTTCTCCAAAGGCAAGGAGGGAAACCGATGCAGGGCTTCTGGCGTAGCTTTTGAACTCTGTCGAAGCAGGAAGTAAGCGGCTTCTTTTTGTAGACTTTCTGGATTGGCATACACCGAATAGACCATTGGAGCCAGCAACAAAGTCGCCGCGAACATCTTTGCGTTTTGACCGATGGTAAAATAGCGGGTCGCCTTTTCAAACTGGCTAAAATACGATATGGCGCGGAAATAATATGCCACCAGATCTCCATTCAACATGCCTTGATAAATCAGGCCCTCTGTATTCACTGGCCCTGAAATCAAGGGCGCCGCTTCCCGCCAAATTGCCTCCGCCATCCAGCGATGTCCTGCTATACTCAGATGTTGTCCATCACGGAGCAACAAGCCCTCTTGCCGAATGGAGGCTTCATGTACATCGACCAAATGGACACGAGAATGTTTCTCCGCCAGATCTCGCAATACGGCATTATAACGGCGCACATTTTCCCATTGCCCGTAGGCCATTTCTGAGGTTTCTTCAGCAGGTGCGGCAATATTTACCAAAAAAATACCTTGAGTCGAGTCCTGACTGCATAAATAACCGCAAATGGACTCAAACCAACGAGCATATTCTTCCAGAGGGACCCGTTGACGAGGATGTTCCCTGGTCAAACGAAATCTTTGCTCTCGTAGGTTTTGCAAAAGCTCCCGGCCAAAGGGCAAGGCCTTGATCTGATCGATCTCATGGTCGAACAACACACGCGGGAAGCAATCCACTAAACCTAATTGAAACACATAGAAATGAACACCAAAATCGAAATAATGGTCCACAGCATATTCGTTCATTTCCTGGGTGATGGTATTGGCCCGCAGTCCACAATTTTGCACGTGGACAGCAGTCCCCCAGTGATTCTGCAGTAAGGCGCCATAGGTATGATGGCTATGCAAACCCTGCCATGGACGGGAGAGGCCGAGGGAGTCCGAAATGATACGCAGGACTTTCACTGGCCGCACTCCTTTTCCACGGCAAGCAAAGCATCGAATAAGGGGATGTCTTTGGCGGAGCGGATCTCAACAGTAGAGAGAGCTTTGCTTACTTCATAGATTCCGACTTTTTTGCCGATCCCCTGGCCCTTGCGGATTACATCGGCAAAGGAGGCTGAACCCATACCCATTAATCCAATGTTGACCGGTTTGCGTTCATCACGCAAGGCCATAAAGTCATCCACCCGCACCATGTCCTCTTCCTTTTCCACCCAACAAGGACGGAATTCTGGAAAGCCAGCCACTACGCGGTCCAAGCCTCTTCCGCACAAATGCTCAATCATCCGGTCAAACAAGCTACGGGGACGGAACGGATGGGTTACGGCCAAGGACAAAACAATATCTGGGAAATAGCCCTGGCTTTCCAATTCCTCTAGTGTGAAACGCACCACCTCATCCAAACGGACTCCCCTTTTGGACAAGGACGGAGGACGCAAAAAGGGGATTTCCACACCTAAGTCATCGGCTTTAGGCAACAATTCCTTACTGTCGGTGGATACAAT
>DATIQS010000145.1:0-2293 GCA_035470605.1 Fibrobacteraceae bacterium | reverse complement strand
ATCGGGAAAACAAGTGGCTTTCCGATCCCGCAACAAGCCCACATCTCCTAGAACCAGTGGCGCGGCGCAAATCGCAGCGACTTCACGGCCAGATGCGATTTGTTGACGCACCAATTCTCCTACGCGAGGACTCTTGCGTAGATTCCGCGTTCCCGGCCCCCCCCCAGGAAGAAAGACTAGGTCAAATGACGTTTGCGACGCTTGTTCTAAGGTCAAATCCGCAGAAATAAGCAGATTGCGGACCGAACGCACGGTCAAATTGGCCCCAAGAGTGGCCGTGACCACCTCAAGGCCTCCTCGTTTCAGAATATCGAAAGGAGCAACGAATTCCAGCTCTTCGAAGCCTTCCGCTAAAACAAACAGGATCATCTTCATGCGGATAAAATAGGAATGTTCGGCCTAAATCCAAATAAACAGATCCTGTAGTTAACCGAGAGTCGATTCGCCCACGATCCACTGCGCACCCTCTCCCGCCTCACCCGGCTAACGAGCAAAGCTCGAAGCCGTTGAGCTTTGCATAGTTCCGTAGGGCTACATCAACGAATTGCACATCGATCGGTCGGACCGGAATCTTTGCCGCCTGGCGGTAGTAAATACAAAAAGACCACCCCTTATGAGGGTGGCCCCTATGGAAATCAGAAAAATTAGTCCTGCTTGACAACCCAGACCTTAATCTGGGCCTCAATATCCGAGTAGAGCTTGACAGGGACTGTGTAGACACCCAATTGCTTGATGGGCTCGACGAGCTCCACCTGGCGTTTTTCCAGTTTGTGGCCCATAGTCTTCAACGCGTCCACCACATCGCCCGCAGCGACAGAACCGTACAGACGTTCCCCTTCCACCACGCGACGCGTAATGGTTACAGAGACATCACGTAACGAAGCAGCGAGGCCCTCTGCTGCAGAATGTTCTTTGCGGAACATTTCCGCGACGGCCTCACGGTTCTCCGCAATCTGAGCCTTCGCCTTTTTGGTTGCGAGGATCGCCAGTTTGCGAGGGAAAAGAAAGTTGCGCGCAAAGCCATCCTTTACTCGCACCGCATCCAGCATCTTACCCAGCTTGGGTACATCCGCTTTCAATATCACTTCCATGGCTCTTACCTCAAGTTATCGGAAACGAAGGGGAGGATTGCCATGAAGCGTGCACGTTTCACGGCCTGTGCCAGCATACGCTGGTGATGCGCCGAAGTTCCAGAAATGCGGCGGGGAATAATCTTGCCGCGCTCCGAAAGGAATCGGCGCAGAGTCCGTTCGTCCTTGTAGTCGATGAATTCGATTTTGTTCTCCGTGAAGTAGCAAGTCTTCTTGCGCCGTACACGGGGTGCATTTTTTTTGTTGTCGTCCATACCGTACATCAGTCCCTCTCCTCGCGTTCGTCATCAGAATCCACCGGAGGAAGCTCTTCCTCTGCACCATATACCTTATCCGTCATCGGGTGGTCCACCAGCGTCAGCCAGCGCACTAGGTTCCCGTCGTGTCGAAAACCATTTTCCAGATCCTCGACTAGCTTGCGATCTGTACTTTTATAATAGAAGATCGAGTAATAGCCGTGGGTACGACGATTGATGGGATATGCCAATTTACGCTTACCCCAGTCGTCCCGGCGGACCATTTCTCCGCCCTTCGAAAGGATGCGCTCCTCGATTCCCTTGACCTCGGCGGCGATGGCGTCGTCCGAAATCAGGGCATCGATGATCACCATTGTTTCATAGCTTCTCATGTTTTCCCTTTGGTCTTTGCGCCCGCGCCCACCATGGGTGCGGGAGGGCCCGGTTTCCCGGGGAGCGTTAATTTAGTAAGACGGGGCCCTTTTGACAAGCGGGCGGGAATCCGTCTTTCCGTCAAATTTTCCTGTGCGGCGAGCGTACAGAATTATGCCAGAGACGGTTCCGATTAGGAGCAACACGGAGAACAAAATCCATGCCCAGGAATGCCCCTCTAAAAGTTGAAAGGTGACCGTCGCCAGACTCCAACCAAGAACAGTGGAATAAATCATTTGAAGGACTGTGAGCGCCATACCCACTTCTTTCCAAGCGGTAGAAACGGCAACGACACAAGGCACATAAAGCAGCACAAAGAGCAGGTAGGCAATGGCAGATGCTGTGCTGTTGTGGAAGAAATTTCGCATGGTAACAAAAATTCCTGCATCGACATCGAGCTCTTCTGCACTCTCCTCCGCATCAGAAACGTCTCCCACCTGGACGCCAAACGGATCCAGAATGGTCCCTCCCAAATTTTTCAGATTTTCAGGAATGCTCTGAAGCGCTTCCAAAAGAGAGGCCCCTAGAGATAAC
>DATIQS010000144.1:0-3205 GCA_035470605.1 Fibrobacteraceae bacterium | reverse complement strand
CGAAGCCATTCCCCGGGGAGGGGCCAGAGCCAGGAACGGAAGGTTAGATTCCAGAAGAGTTGCCGTTCTCGGATCCCAAGGCTGCGTGCATATTGCGTCGATGGATCCGCAAGCTCCATGCGGGAGCGTTTCCATGTCATCCAAGCCTTGATTCCCAAAATCATGATAAAGGAAAAGAAGAGATAAAAAATTCGAGATGGGGACAGGAAGAGAGGAGGCAAGGCGGCCCCCAAGGCCAAGATGGGGAATAACCAAGCTAACCAGGTCCCACCAAATGCAGCGCCGCTCCCAAGTAGTCCCCCTAAAAACCATCCGGGCACAAATGCGGCTACGGCAGAACCCAGGCTAGAGGGGAGGGCATTCATGAAGAAATCTACTGTGCGTCTGGGATAATGGAGCAAAGACTGCCCCCAGTCTCCGCTGAAGAACGCTTGTAAGGAGTTGGCCCATTGCGCGGGTATGGACTGGTTGTAATGAAACGCGAGGCGATACTCCTCGCGGAGGGAGGATGGGCCTTCGATGAATGACAAAGGATCCTGCCCTCCGAGCCAAGGAAGAAGAAAAATGAACCACGAAGCCAATATCCATGCGGCTAGAATCCAACCACAATCTTGAAAGACTTTGCGCAGCTGAGGCTGTGAAGGCGGTTTCATTACGGAGATCAATGACTCCCTTGGGGACGAATGGACCATAGGGCCTTAACGCCTGCGCCTACCATCAGATTTTGTGGCGAAGCATAGGGTGCTTCCTCTGTCGGGAAATGGGTCCAATGCTTGGTGGAAAACTGATAGAACTGTGTGGGGCGATACATCAGGGGCAATACAGGAAGATCTTGCATAAAAATGCGATTTAGCTCACGATAGCCCTCGGCGAGTTGGACCGAATCGCGAATTCCAGGAATCTTGGCGAGAAGTTCGTCGGCTCGTGGATTGCGGTAGCGGCCAAAATTGCAGAAAACCTCTTGCCCTTCCGGTTTGCTATCGCGGGAGGACATCACCTGTTCAAAACGTTTCCAGGGAGTGGAGGGAAAGAGGTCGGCTGTCTGGGTTTTCATAATCAGATCAAATTTGCCGAGCTTCACGTCGCGATCCCATTCAGGATAATCCACAAATTTTCCCTGGGCATCCAGGCCTAGCATTTGGAGGGATTCAACGGCGACTTTGATTACGTCTTCCCAGTCGGTCCATCCTTGGGGACATTCCAAGGTGAATGAGCGTACCGGAGAGCCTACCGGATTCAGCAAGACCCCGGAACTATCCCATCGGTATCCCGCGTCCGTGAGAATTTTGCGTGCTTTTTCCAGGTCAAACGAATATCCAAAAGAATCGGCATCCGCTTGGTTGAAGAAGTGGGCTTCCGCGCCAAAAGGCAGAATGAAACCCGGTTTGAGAGCGGGGGTGTAATTCGAGACGGCTAGGAGTTTGATCTGTCCATAGTTGATCCCATGGGCCAAGGCGTGGCGAAATGCTTTGTCTGAAAAGGGCTCGTGTTGCAGGTCGATAAACAAGGTGGGAATAGAACCGGGCATGTGATAAGGTTCCTTGAGGCTCCATGCGCGGATACTGTCCGTCGTTCTGGTCCAGATGCGTGGCAGGAAGATGGAGGATAGGTCCAGACGCCCCTCTGCCATAGCATCGTTGAAATCCGTGTTTCCGTTATAGAGGGAGTGGATGATGTATTTGGGGGCCGGGAGCTTTCCTCCGTGGTGGGCCGCGTTGCCCCAATAAGAATCATTGCGTTGCAGAACGATTCGTTCCGGGGAATATTCCTGGAGACGATAAGGCCCGGATCCGACAGGGGCTTTGTCATTTTTGAATTGGAGAATCTTTTCCCACTGATTGTGCGCATTCGCCAAGAGAGGCTCCCAGATATGTTGTGGGAGGATTCCCACCTCGGAAAGCATGTCCAGAACGACTAAGGGATTGAAGTTGTCCTCCCGGAGAGTGAGGATTACCGTATGAGAATCAGGAGCTTTTACGTTGGCCAGAAAGTTCCAGTTCCCATGGCGTGGCGTGTTGAACAGAGAGTCGACTTGAAAGGTGAATACCACGTCCTGCGCTGTGACGGGTTGTCCGTCGTTCCAGCGGGCCAGGGTGTCAAGATCCACTTCCATGGCATGATCCTTTTGGCGGAAGGACGCGGCCAGCATGGGCTCCAATTTTCCAGAGAGCTGATCATAAGCGAATAGGGATTCATAGAGAAGTTTAATATTTCCGTCGATGGGCCAGTTTGGGTCGCTGGCCAGGGGATTAAAATTACCAGGGGTTGCCCAGTCGAAGCCTCCCACATAAAGAGTTTCTTCACGAGGAAACACCTCGTCTTTAGACGAATCCGCAGATTGGCAAGCCAGGAGGAATAAGGTGGAGGCTAACGCGGGAAGTGCGGTATTCCAATGTTTCTGCAGCATGACGGACCCCGCAAAGAAGTGTACTTATCAAATATAGATTGCGGCTTCGGGGATCGGCATGTTCAGGATAAAAAGCGTTTTTTCAATGGAGTGATTTTTTGGGTGGAAAAAATTTCACAAGGGCATTCACCAAAAGTTTTGCATAAATCTCATGGTGGGCTAGGCCCGGATGTCCAAGGTGTCCCATGGGCAGGGAAGGATCCAGATTAGGGAGGGGGAGTAATTGGAGATCGTGTCCTGTCGATTGCTCCTCGTGCAGAGCCTGGGTGGCCAATTTTGATGCTGGATGTGGACGATCTGGTGCTGCCAGCAGGATGTGAATTCCAGGATGGCGAGTTCGCATCTCTGTGAACAGAGTGCGTAGGGCTGTGACATAACTTTTTTCGGAGGGGTAGGGGGGGGAAGAAAAGTCGTTTTCCCCCAGTAGAACCACGCCCCAGTCTGCGGAACGGCCATATCCTCGTAGAGATGCTGGATCATTTGGGAGGCATCTGGCGTATTTGATGGGCATAGAGGATGTGGAGGGCGGTGTTTCACCAAAATTCTTAACGACGCCATGACCGGAGAGGGCGATGAGCGAGAAATCGGCATCCAGGTGTTGGGCCGCCAAGACGGCAAAGCCTTGTGTGCAATTGCCCGAAGGGGTTTGTTCGTCCAGATTCCCATAACCGCAGGTCCAAGAGTCTCCAACAAATTCGACCATCTTCTGCCGAGCGGGAGGAAGGGGGAGCAGGCGCCCTGGATTTTGGATATCAAGGCTTAGGATGCGCAAAGGAACCACTGGATCCGAATCCACAC
>DATIQS010000143.1:0-7357 GCA_035470605.1 Fibrobacteraceae bacterium | reverse complement strand
TAAATTGGGGGTGCATTCCCACCAAGGCATTGCTTCGTTCCGCTGAGGTTTTTCAGGAGGTTTCGCAGGCTGGCGCCTACGGAGTTCAGGTCTCCGCCCCTTTGGTGGATTTCGCGGCGGTAATTGCGCGGAGCCGTGAGGTGGCCCAAGCGAATAGCGCTGGGATATCCTTTTTGATGAAGAAGAACAAAGTGACGGTCCTGTCTGGAAAGGCCTCGTTGTTGCCGCCTGGTGAGGACAGTGAGCCTCGTATCCAATTGGCGGGTGCTGAGGGCGAACAAACGATCACCACAAAATTTCTGATTCTTGCGACGGGGGCATCTCCTCGGTCTTTGCCTCAATGGCCGGTAGATGGCAAACGTTTTTTGCACTATCGTCAGGCGATGTCTTTGGAACAGTTGCCCAAACGTCTACTGGTCGTGGGTTCTGGGGCTATCGGTCTGGAGCTCGCTTGGTTTTTCAATGCCCTGGGTTCGCAAGTGACCTTGCTGGAAACATTGCCTCGCATTTTACCAGCTGAGGATGCGGAGGTGTCGCGTTTTCTTGCTTTTTCGCTCGGGAAACAAGGCATCCGATGCCTCCCGGGGGCGGCCCTGCAGTCTCTGAATGTGGAGGGGGATGAGGTGCATGCGCAGATCGCGGATTCCAAGGGCCAACCCGTCTCCGTCTCGGTGGATCAGGTGCTTTTTGCTGTTGGAATGGCACCCAATACGGCGGATTTAGGCTTGGACGATGTTGGGGTGAAATTGGATGCAAAGGGATTTATCGAGGTGGATGCACAGCAGCGGGCCTCTTGTCCGGGCATTTGGGCTATTGGTGATTGCGTGGGGCGGCAGATGTTGGCGCATAAGGCGTCCGCGGAAGCCGAGGTCGCGGTGGAAAGCCTATTGGGGCATAACCCGTCAGGGGTGGATTACGGGCAGATTCCCACGTGCATTTATGCGCATCCGCAAGTGGCGAGTGTTGGGCTCAATGAGGCGCGCGCGAAGGAGCTGGAAATTCCGGTGCGTTTGGGACGCTTCCCGTTTCAGGCGAGCGGTAAGGCTAGGGCCTCGGGACACACCGAAGGGTTCGTCAAAATGCTTTTTCATGCGGAAACGGGGCATTTACTCGGGGCTCAAATCCTTGGGGGAGACGCTGCGGAGATGATCGCGGCCTTGGGGGTCGCGTTACGGCAGGGGCTTACTGCGGAGCAGATTCACACCACGGTTTTTGCCCATCCTACGCTTTCCGAAGGGATCCCCGAGGCGGCGTTGGCTTCTCTTAAAAAGGCGGTTCATCTGTAGCTCCGCGCGTCTTTGGTCTTCTTTGACTATTTTTCGGCTATGCGTGAAGTGGAGGCACTGACGCCGCGGTTTTCCTTGATTTAAGTATTGTGTATTTTGGTCGCGATGGAAAAGCTGGTTCTGGAACTATTGAATCAATTGAATGGAGGAGATCCTCCAATCCGAGATCTCCAGGATTTGGCGAGGTTATCTAGTCGCCAGCTTTTACAACTCGTCGATATGACTCCGCAGGAACTCCTTCCTCTTGTGGTTCGATTTTTGAAGGACTCTCATGGAGGCGTTCGTCTTTTTGAAAAGCTGATGGGGGAGCATGAGGAGGAAAATCGTGAATTGGTGGACCGTTTTTTCTCCCGCTATTTCACCTTGGTTATGGAGCCGGAGAACCAGGAGGAAAATCCTCTCCTCTTCTATTTGGATCCAGAGATGTTTCATGATTTAGCGTTTATCCAGACTCGGGAGGATTTTTTCAAGCGTCAGACTATCCTCCACATCAATGAATTCCTGGCGACCCACTTTAACCTGGAGAAGCCTTTTGCTCCGGGGGAACAGGACCAGGCGTGGAGTTTCTTTTTCACCGAGTTACTGAAGGTATGACGGACGTTCGTCCAGAAGAAGAGGGCCAGACGGGCCTGTTGGAAGAGGCAGAGACCAAGGTCCTGCGTTCCTGCAAAGTGGTGCTGTTCAACGATGAAGACCACACTTACGACTATGTGGTGGAGATGCTGGTGGCGGTCTGTTCCATGGCGCGAGAACAAGCGTTTCGTTGCGCTGTGGAGGTTGATTTGGCGGGACGGAGCATCGTGTTTTTTGGTTCCCGTGAGGCTTGCGCCCGCATTTCAGGAAAAATTAATACCTGGGGTGCGGATCACCGTTTGATTCGCAGTCGCGGTTCGATGAACAGCGCCGTGGAAACCCAGTGAAGCGCTTCACTTCTACGTAAAACGCCCGCCGAAGGCGGGCGCGTGTTTTTCCATGCAGAGCATGGCTGATTTGAAAGGGCTTATGCGCCGACGATTAAGTCCATCGCTTTGTGGAATTTCAGGTCCTCGCGGATTTCGGAAATGCGTCCCGACTGGCGGAGGCTGGCTTTGAGCGTGTCAAAGTCCATCCCATATTGCTGGGCCAATCCCTGGATTTGGGAATCAACTTCGGCTTGTGTAGGCTTAAGGGCTTCCGTCTTGATGATATAGTCGAGAATGCGGAATTTGCGGATTTCGCGTTCCGCCTGAGGGCCCATTGCCTGGAGTTGTTCCGGGTTTGGATCCTCGTATTCGTTCTCCTCGTTTTGCGGCTCATTGCGATGGAGCTGATGAGTGACCCAGTGCTTGATTCTGGCTTCCGCCACGGGGAATGGATTCTTGGAAATCAGGAAGTCGATCGCCTCTTCCTGAGCCTTGGCTTTAGCGCGTGCGGTCCTCTGTGCAACCAGGTTATCTAGGATGCGATCTTTCAGGGCTTGCAGGGTGTCATAACCCAGCTTCTTTGCAAATTCATCGTCCATTTCCGGCAGGATAACTTCTTGGACTTGAGTGATTTTCACGGAGAATTTCGCACTTTTCCCTGCATATTGGGGGTCCTTATGCTCAGCAGGGTAGGAGAAAAGAATGGTCTTTTCTTCACCGTTATTAACGCCGACCAGCCCGTCGTCAAAACCAGGCGTGCTGCTTTCGCCGATGACGCAACGGAATTCTGGGTTTTCGGGAAGGGGTTTCTCTTCACCGTCGATTAGGACCTCGGTGTAGGTGCCTTCCACCTGATCGCCTTTGGCTGCGGCGCGTTCCACGGCTTTATGATCCGCATAAGCGCTACGGAGATTTGTCAATTCATCCAGAACTTCGGCTTCACCAACCATGACCTGAGGAACGGTGATCCCAGTGGCTTTGTAACCTTCGATGGTGATCGGGGGATCGACCTCGATCACGATGCGGAAGGTGATCGGGTTCGTCTTGTCGTCCTTGAAGTCCTCCATTTTGCCTTTTGCTACAGGAACGATGTTCGCCTTGGCCAGTTCATCACGAACGAGGGAATTGATCGTTTCATCAATGGCTTCGCTGCGGATGGCTTCGCCAAAACGCTGCAGGATCATGTTACGGGGAACCATGCCAGGACGGAAACCCTTCATCTGGACTTCTTTGCGGTATTCTGTGACCTTTTTATTGAAAGCCGGTTTCAGGGATTCCTGGGGAATGCTCACCTCCAGGGTCCGGACGGTGGCGCTGGTCTCTTTGATCGAAACGTTCACTGTGATCTTCTCCATGTATTCACCCGAGGGCAAAATGGTCTGCGAAAGGGGGGACTTGAACCCCCACGCCAGAGGCGCCAGATCCTAAGTCTGGTGCGTCTACCAATTCCGCCACTTTCGCGGGGACGCACAAGATAGCAAAGAATTGAGGTGGATTACACCCCTGTTTCGAAGACGGATGAATCCTCAGTGGAAAAATGCAGCGCTGATAGCAGAATGGCCGTTTCGGGTTCGGCATTCCGCACGCAGATAATTTCCGTCGCCCTGCAGGGAGGCGTCCCATTCTAGCGTCCCTGGTGAAATAGACTGAACCTGTTCGCGTGACTGGCCAAAAATTCCTCGGAAAATGCGAATTTCCACAAATTCACCCAAATCGGGCGAAGAAATCGCGTGAAGTCGAAAACGATTTCCTTCACACTTCAGAGTCAGTGCAGGACCATCCCCGCAATACAAGGCCGCGTCATCCTGGGCTCGGCGAAAGGAGTGCAGCAGATTTTGGGTCTCCAGCGGGCCCTCTCCGCGGACAACAGTGCGCACCCGTCCAAAACGGTGGGCCAAGGAAGAGCGTAGCATGACCAGAGGAATACGCACAGAAGTGCAGCGATTCAAATCGCCATGAGCATCGTTTCCTCCTACGGGAAGCAAATGGCGTCCCGCCAGAAGTTGCCGGATCCAAAAAGCGCGTCCCCTGCGGAAACCGCGGTCGCGTGATCCGTTCCAGAATTCCAGGCCAGCCAGTAAGGGATGCAGATCTGCCCATCCGTAAACCCCGCGCCGAAAGACCTTGCGTTCGATCCAGCTCATCGGGTGGAGCGGATGCGCCGCAAAACAAGGCGCGCCGCCGCGTCGCTCCAGAATCTCCGTCAGAGAGAGCGTCGGGTGATTGCGGAACCATTGCCGTCCGCTATCCCCAAGTCCAGGGAGGAAATCGCTGCCGCCAGGCACCAGCAGATGTACGTTTTCCCCTTGAGCATTCCCGCACGACACCTCCTCACCCGGGATCACCAGGGGATAAGGCTCCAATGCGGCGCACTCGGTCTGAAACGCTTGCCATCGAATCAGAGGATCCGCCGGGATGCGGTAATCGTCATTGCGAAAAGCGAAATCGTAACTATGGTCGGTGCAGCAAAGAAAATCAAGGCCTTGAGCCGCCGCCGCCTGCTGTAGCACCAACGGAGGAGCGCCGAACTCCACAGGATCGCTGGAATGCCAGGTATGGCAGTGAGTCTCTCCAGCCCACCATCCCGCCGGTTTCGGTAGCGGCTTTTGCAGAATCAGCACTTGCAGTGGATGAGGACGAAGCCCTGGATAATTCCACTGTTCAAAATCCCGAGACGCTCTTCGGCGAGGGACTCGTTCCCCTACGCGGGAGGCGTGGATGCGTGCATAAATCTGAACCGGTCCCGTCCAGCCGCTCAAATCCAGCGGCAATGGCAGAAAATGGAAGGGCTGGTCGCAAACAAACTCCAACTCCGCCGATTGTTCTTCCCCCACGTGTCCCAGCGCCTCCACGCGAAACTCTACACCATGCACATGCACCGGAAAAAGATCCGCATCGCGCACCACTAGCCAGACAGGCAAGGTCTGACCGGGTTCCACGCACCAAGGGGCATCCACCAGCATTTCGGGCCAGGGCTCATGCAGGGGAGACCAGGGTAAGTGGAACCGGTAATGAGTCTCCGCGAAACCGAACGCCAGGAAAGGAAACATAGGGCTTAGCGGGGAGGGGGGGGCATCTTTTCTGGACGGCCTTGGGGACCGCCTGTGGCCCCGGGAGCGGGTCCTTCGGCGGGACCATTCGCCCCAGGCGTTCTCACGGGCGTGGCCGTGGAATCCGGTGCGGGCAGGTCACGTCGTAGCAACGCAAAAGAGGCGCGAAAATTCATCTGGAATCCACCCAGAGACCAGGCGGCGTGTGCCGTCGTATCTTCATCGTCATCCGTCGTCGGTACCAATTTAGACCAACGGGAATGACTCTTCACCTCCAGAGAGGAATAGCCCAGATCCGCGGAAATATGGATCCCCTTCCATTCAAAAAGTTCATAACCCAGGGAAAAGCTCCAGCCCGCCCCCGTCCAATCAGGTTGAGCCTTGATTTTTCCCCAAGAGGAATAGATCTCCGTGCCGGGTAAGAACCACCACCAGCGGAAGGACGCAGAAAAGCGATCATGCCCCTCCAGAGTCATCAGGCGAGGGGAGATGAGGATGCGCCACTCTAAAAAGAGAGGCACCCCTTGAAGCACGTAGTAGAATTCGTGTGGATCCGCATTCCGGTCGGTAAGCACCACCGCCTCCCGATCATAAATAAAACCGCTCCCCAGCGCCAGGTGATGATTCTCCGACAAGGTCAAATCCAGGCCCCCGGAAAAGGGGAAACAGAAATTCACCGTCTGGTAGGCCTGCTTCACTACATTCGCACTATCGGTGGAATCAATCGCCTCCGACTTGTAATCCACATAATCCGAATCCAGTTGGCGGGTAAAACGGTCGCGATCCTCAAAGCCTAAAAATGCAGCTCCCAGTTGAAAAAAGACAGACAAACGCGAGGAATCCAGAGAGGACCCCGCTGGCCCTTTCCCCTCCAAACCTTTCCCTGGAGGAGGCGTAGAGGGAGTCCGTTTATCAGGACCCTGGGGTGGTGGGGCCTGTAGTTCCTGAGTTTCTGGGGGAATAGAATCCATTACTGGAACCATCTCTGGATCAGAGAACGTCAAATCCTGCGCATGAACCGTCGAGAGGAAACCAAACACACAAAGGAAAGCCAACAGCAGTTGTAATTGGGAGGGAAGGAGGCGCGCTGGGCGGCCACATTTGGGACAATTTCCCTCAAAACGTCCCGTGGTCTTGCTTTGGTAAATGCGTCCATAAACCCCGCAGCAGGGGAATAAAACACCCTTCCAGGGGCGTTTCTCCGCAGGAGGATTCCGGGACTCCAAAGATTTAGACATGACGCAGAATATAGCTACTTGGCCCCATCAGAAACCAAAGACCCCTGCCGGATTTCAGCAAGGGCCTTTGTGTTGTTGGGGAGGGACTTGTTTGATGCATGATGCATCAGATATTTTGAACTTATTTCCAACGGGAGGGCGGCGGACCCCGTTGCCTCAAAAACTGTTGAGGAGAACGCAACAGTCCTCTTTAGCTCGGCAAGACACCGGCAATGGGGATATATAAATTCGCACTATGGAAAACGGCCCTGACGTTTTGGAATACCTGGAATATCGCGAATTCCTACGAGATTGGTTTACGGAAAGTAAGCGGAAGAACCACTTTACCTCTTATCGCTATTTGGGGCAACGAATTGGTTTGGATCCCGCATGGATTGTACGGGTCTTTCAGAAGGAAGGCCACCTGAATGAAGAATCGGTGGCGAACTTTGTACGTCTTTGTGGTTTTGATGAACGTCGTGCCGAGTATTTTCGGGTCCTCTATCGTTTCTGCAAGACAAAATCTCCAGAAGATCAGCGCGTCCTTTTTCGCCGTCTGATGGAATTGCGTGAGATGGAGGCGCGTCAGCTCTCCTCGCTGGAAATGGTGTATTATGCGGATTGGGCAACGGCAGCCCTACGGGCTCTGATTGGTATCACCCGCGACACCTCGGATATAGAGAGCATGGGGACACATCTCTCTCCCCCCATTTCCGCGGAAGAGGCGCAGAATGCCTTGGACATTTTGCGGAAGCTCGGACTCGTCGAACCGGATGGCGCCGGGGGGTGGAACATCACCGACCGCCTAGTCACTACAGGCAATGAAGTCCAAAGTATGGCGGTACGGCAGCACCACAGGCGCATTCTGGAACTCGCCCAGGAATCGCTGGAACGGCTCCCTC
>DATIQS010000142.1:0-1711 GCA_035470605.1 Fibrobacteraceae bacterium | reverse complement strand
ATAAATGTTCTCGTACTTCAGGCTTCTCCAGAACCTTTCCACGAAGACTTCGTCCTGCGTCCGCCCCTTCCCGTCCATGCTGATGCGGATTCCATTCGCCCTGAGCACGCCAGTGATCGCCTCCGACATGAACTGGGAGCCCTGGTCCGTGTTGAAAATCTCTGGAATGCCATGTCCGGCGATCGCCTCAAGCCC
The DNA here is from genome assembly GCA_035470605.1 of Fibrobacteraceae bacterium. Classification (GTDB taxonomy): domain Bacteria; phylum Fibrobacterota; class Fibrobacteria; order Fibrobacterales; family Fibrobacteraceae; genus CAIRAY01. The sequence goes on along the minus strand of DATIQS010000142.1, from coordinate 1,516 downwards.
AAGACAACGCATGATGCGTTGCACGCGCTTGCGGTTCACAGTCCAGCCTTTGCGCCTTCTGATCTAGTGCACCATTTCCCTGCTGCCCTAGAACGGGTAGTCGGTGAATATCCATCGATAAGATCCATGAGGACCTTGTCTGGATTCGCACGCTCCGTTTCTGTGGCGCCACAGTTGTCGTAGTACGTGGAGCGTGGGAGCGCGATGAGGTCGCACTGCGCCTTCACTGGGATCGTCTTGTTTTCTGGCTCGATCATTGAGACCTTATCCGAGACCGAATGGCTGCATCTTTTTTTAGCCACTCCAGCTTCGTGTCCGAATTTCGGGGCCCGCCTTAGGCTTGACGGTGGTGAAGTGCTTTTTATCTTTCTCCCGTTTTTTAGAGGTTTATAGATGGTTTCTTTTCGATTGAGTGTTTTTTTTTTGATTCTTTGTTTTGCTCTCCCTGTTTGTTCAACCGCTGCGCCCCCCCCAATAGGAAAAGCAGAGCGTGCTGCCATTTATCGTTTGCTGGAATCACAACAGGTGGTTCAACGTATTCGTCAAGCCGTAGATGCACAAATCAAAGAAACGCAGCAGAAACATCCAAATATTCCTCAGTCCACAATAAAAATGATTCAGGACTCCACGACGAACGACGTGATCCTGAGCCAATTGGCGGAAGCTTGGGCCGGGAAGTTTTCTCCAAAAGAGCTGGATCAGATTCGTATTTTCCTGGCCTCTGACGCTGGACGTAAATTTTTGGAAATTAATCCAGCTATCACAGCAGAGATGATGGCGATTGGGAGTTTGTTCGGCATACACGTTTACGAGATGTTCCATCGTATGCATCCAGACGCTTTTCCCATGGAACCCAGAATGGAAAAGTTCAAAAAACAGATGCTTGATGCCCGAGAAAAAGCCCGCAAAGGATCCTCCAAGTGAAATTTCGATTTATTGCTTTGCTGATTGTTGGAGCTGGTCTGGCATTCGCCCGTATGGGAGGGGGAGTGACTACAGGCTCCTTTTCTTCCAACGATGCCGGAGATGAATACATTCAGCTCTCTCCAACCGGGTTAGTGACGATTTTGACCCAAGCAGAATCGCAACCGGTTGTTTTGAGTGGATCGGAAAACTCTCCGGTGGCCGTTCATCAGGTGACGTTATCCACTGGAGAACGAGTTCTGAGTCAGCCCTATTTTTATGAGAGAGCTAGTAATAGTGGGGAGAATCATATTTTCTTTTTTTCTGCGCTTAATGGGGTTCGAAGGCTTTGGAGTGTGGCCTGTGACGAAAATTTGAATTGTTCTTCCAGCGTGCTGGTGATTTCTGCGGGAGACACGGCCTCTGCTTATTTTACAACGGAGGAAGGGGTTTATTTCTATGTCGGGACCGCTCTGAAACGATTAGATCCTGCGTCGTTGAATGTGGCAAACTCTAGCCTGGACCTAGATACGGTCCCTCATTTTGCGACGGTCGATGCTGATTCGACAGGTGGAGACTCCTGTCGGGTTTTGTTTGCTTTTGCAAACGGAAA
>DATIQS010000141.1:0-2478 GCA_035470605.1 Fibrobacteraceae bacterium | reverse complement strand
CAGAGATACGCGGGATCCTTGAGTATGGAGGACACTCTAGTCACATCATGATTATCCGCAAAATTGCAGAGTTGCAACTGACGGTAGATCCCTTCCGGTCCATACTGCCGATTCAAACTCCAGGCAATTTCAAACAAATTTTTGTCATTCAGACTCGACCAAAGCCCCTTGTAGACTTCGTAATTGGTGACCGAATCAAGTCCCGACGCTGGAGTCCATTGGCGGTAATCTCCGTGGATCACTTCTCCCAGCAGCCAGAAGTCATTTTTTAAACTGTGACAGAAATCCGCAAGCTCGTGAAGAAATCCTTTGTCGATTACATCCGCCGCATCCAAACGGAGTCCATCGATTCCATATTCTTCCGCCCAATTGCGCACTTGTCCGAACAAAAATTGGCGCAATTCTGGATTCGCGTGGTTGTACTTCACCAGATCAAAGCAGCCATTCCAAGCCTCATAGGTGAATGGGTCACCCAAGGGGCTTTTTTGGGAAAAGTCCACATGGGAAAACCAATCGTGGAATGGGCTTTTCCGACCTCGTTCCCGCAGATCGCGGAATTGCGCCAGCTCGCGGCCGCAGTGGTTGAACACTCCATCTAGGAGGACACGAAATCCAGCTTCATGCCAGGCATTTAGAACCCTTTTCAGTTCGTCTGAGTTCCCGAGTCTGGGATCGGGGCATGCATAGTCCGTGGTATCATAACCATGGTTCACAGATTTCCAAATAGGGCCAAGCAATACGGTGTCGCAACCGAGTTCCTGTGCAGGAGCGATCCATTCCAGCAATCGATCGAACCCTCCAGTTCCGCAGCTCCCTAGAGGGAAGAGATGATAAATACGTCGTATTTTGTTTTGATTCATAAAATTTCCTAAAAGGGTACCTATAGGTATATCTTTTGGCCCTTCATAGATTTTTAATGTTGTTCTATTCTTTATAAAAGTTGAAATTGTTTATGTCCGTTTCTTGCTTTTGAGTAATATACTATACCGATAGGTATAATGTCAAGCGCTTTTGTGGTTTAGGAGGTCTCTGAAAATTGGGCTGAGTCGGTCCCCATGGTCCGGACCGGCTCGTCAACGATACCTCCCAATGATCCGGCGATGTCGCTAACGTGGTCAAGGCCCGGAACTTGGATATCTGCCAGTAATCGAGCAAGCCTGAACTGGCAGATCATCTTGCGTCCCAAGGCTTCCGGTGCAGCATCCGGCAAACAAGCAAAGCTTGAAGCCGTTGATCTTTTCCTCGCATTCCGTAAGGCTACGCCAACGTGCACATCGCATCGATCAGTCGGATCGAGAGCCTTGGGGCATATGGGATCGCGGTCGAATCGACCCGGTCAACAGCAGCCGTTGGGTTAAATCGGTGTATTCAGGAATTTTGATCTCGGCGTTGACACAAAAAAACAACGAAAAAGGAAGGTATCTTTGCACAAATTTTTAAATTTCTTTTGGATGATCACCAGACTTCTGAAAATTGTTCCCGTCGTGTTGGGAATTTCTTGGGCTGCGAATTTGTCAGAGGCTCCTGCTGGGGCTTCCAGTATGGTTGCTGTTAGTTCCTCTTCGATAGAAGAAGCCTTTTCGGTGGATTCTGCTGAAGCTACGGCTTTGACTGTGCGTCTGCCGGATATTACGGATTCTTTGCTCGATGCCAAGCTGGATTCGATTTCCAAGGCGCTTGATCAGGGGGATGCATCGAATTTGGACTCTGCGGCTGTGAACGACTCTACAAATAAAATCCGGGCTGCCGTGCAGCAGGGGAAATATGTGGATCGGGCCAATTATGATAAGTCCAATTTTGACCATTGGAAAGTGGATTCTGTATTACAGGCACAGCAAAAAGAACGGGTGATGGGCGACTGGCGTACCCATATTCTGGAGCATGGGCATGCTTTCCGTGATGCTACATTGAAATTCGCCAAAAATGACACATTATTTTCCACCACTTATACTTATACGGATTCAGGCCGTTTTTATAAGACTGGCGAATACTCCTATAAGGCGCGCTATCGCTTCGAGTCTGACACTACTTTCCGTTCCCGCGAGGTTTTTCCAGATCGTAACGTCGTTCGTTGGGACTATGTGCTGTTTAAAACTCCGGGTGACAGTTTGGAACACCATTTGTACAAGTTGGAGTTCCGCGATCTGATGGACAATTGGCTTGACGCGATCCAGGAGTTTGATAAGGTCCCTCCAGAGGTTTATTACAGAACCAAGGCCTCTCCCTCAGTTGTTCCCGCTGCGGTTACCAAGACGAAATCTTGACTATTTCAAGAGTTAGATCTGGGCTGAAAACGAGGCTTTTTCGGGATTGGATGTAACGAGATCAAACCGATCAGTCGGTGAGGATGGGGTTATGTCCGTGCCTCCATATAAGACTCAAATTTTTCCTGAAGAGCCTGGCGGCAAGCGGAACGACGTATCCTCCGCAGCGCCTGGTCTCGCAATTGACGTACTCGTTCGTGGGAAATATTGAGGC
>DATIQS010000140.1:0-15699 GCA_035470605.1 Fibrobacteraceae bacterium | reverse complement strand
AATCCCACCTCAAAAGGAGTGCCCCCATACTGGTGAATCAGTTCCAACAACTGCTGGCGATTTAGGTCCCAACTGGGATGCAAGGTCCCCAAACCCTGTTGGACAAACCAATCCGCGGCCATGGAATTGCAGAGATTCAAGCTATGGTCTCCGACCCAAGTCAACGGATCCTTGACGGGCATCCACTCCGCATTTGTTCGCAACCACTGTAGGGCTCCCAGGCTGCGCACGAGCACCCGATTTGGCTGATGCTGGACAATCGTTTCGAGATAACGATTCTCGCGACTTTTATGCACGCGTAACGTCGCGATTCCTGTACGGTATCCCAACGCATGGATTCGCGCCAACGCCTGATCCTGTTTGCGACCATAATCGAAGTCGAGGAAAATTGTGTCAATCGATAAACCCGGCTCTAATGCGTCAAGTTGATCCTCCCGGCGCACCAATAGATTCAATAAAGCGACAGTTTTTACAGGCGCATTCTGGCTTGAGGTTGGAAATACGATTTTGTCCACCGTAGTACAGGCGAAGTCTGGTCGTTGCAGGCGTGCCTGATCCAGCAGGGAACAGATTTTCTGCCGCAATTCGCGCACCATTTTGCGAGGGATAAAGACACCGGGGTCCGTCTGGATCTCCGCCTGCGTCAAGCGATAGATAGAGCCTCCCAAAGCCGCCAATTCTTCGCGAATCCAGGAAGGGTCCGCCACCTGGCGAGCGGCCTCCAGGGGGATCGAGGAATGTGTTTCCAGACGGTGAGTCCCATCGTCGACTTTCAAGACCAAAGGCATCCCCACCGCGCCAGAGAGAGACATCGACACGGGAATGCGACGCCAACGGGCATGATCCGTGTAACTACGACGCACCGCCGCCTCCAAAGCCGGAGCATCCGTACGGAAGACGCGCCAACCGGAACGTACGGTCCCAAAATCTAAATCTCGACGGAATTCAAAGATCCGTCCATTGGGAATCGTTTTAATGGCATATAAACGTCCACCAGGTCCTTCCTCTCCATCAGGAGAGCAGAACAGGATTCCATCGCCCGGTTCACATTCAGGGGCTTGAGCATCCAAGCGGACCTGGATTCCTCCGTGCGAAACGCGTTCTACTATCCCCACCGCATTTCCCCGATGTCCAGAGAAATGTCCATCTACCAATTTCTGGTGATTGACGCCATGAAGCCATCCAGGGAAAAGACCTCGCGCGAAAAGCGACTCCAAAATTTGCATCTGCTGCGCATCCCAATGCCCGGTATCCAATGTCTTCCGGTAAATCGCTGTGGTCGCGGCGATGTATTCCGGGGATTTTAGACGCCCTTCGATTTTTAGCGAATTCACCCCTGCCTGAACCAAATCGCCGAGTTGAGCGAGGGCGCAAAGATCCTGGGGAGAAAAGAGGTAGTTGCGACCATGTAAATTCTGTTTTTGTCCATCCACGAACAGCGTATAGGGTAATCTGCAACTTTGTGCGCATTGACCGCGGTTGGCGGATCTGCCTCCAAAATTTTCTGAGGTTAGGCACTGTCCCGAATAAGAAACGCACAAGGCCCCATGAACGAACACCTCCAATTCACAGGAAACCTGGCACCGCAGTTCCCGAATTTCATCGAGGGAAAGCTCACGAGCCAGAACCACCCGTGCAAAGTCTAAATCGGCGATACACTGGATCGCTTCGGCGGAGGCCAGGGTCATCTGCGTAGAGGCGTGGATCTCCTGATCGGGACAAATCTGATGCAGGAGACGCGCCAAACCAATGTCCTGCACAATGAAGGCATCGGGGTGCAGGCGGATCAACTCCAACAAAAATCCCGGCAGATCTTGCAATTCGGACTCAAAAACCAGGACGTTCATGGCAAAGAAGATGCGTACGCCTCGTAGGCGACAAAATCCCACCATCTCTTCCAGTTCTTCTAGCGATAGATCAGGACTTCGTCCACGAGCATTCCAATGAGGCACGCCCACATATACCGCATCGGCGCCATTATGGATCGCCGCTTGGCAGGTTTCCAGCGTAGACACAGGAGAAAGCAGTTCTGGAAGAGACATAAGACAAAACTAGAAAGACGCTTCTGCCGGTTTTATCTTGCTTTGGAAAGGGAAAAGCAAGGAGCCTGGATTAGGTATATTGTTTTCCGATTTCATTATGCCTGTCAAAGGAGAACGCCCTATGCTCAACGCCATTGAAGCGATGCTCACTCGTCGATCCATACGTGAATTTGAATCAACCCCTGTCCCCATGGATGTGATTCAAAAATTGGTGGAGAGCGCAGGTCAAGCCCCCAGTTCGAAGAATACCCAACCGTGGAGACTTTATCTAGTGCAAGGGGCTCCGCTAGAGGCTTTGCGGAATGATTTTAAAGTGGCCTTTGACGCAGGTACCCCCATGAAACCCCAGTACCGCTATTCACCAGACCCTCTCCCCACGGCTTGGTCCAAACGAGCCCGCGATTGCGGCATCGGCATTTTCAAGATCAAAGGAATTGCCCGAGAGGATAAGGAAAAGCGCCGGTTGCATGACCGCGCCAATTTCGAGTTTTTTAATGCCCCGCAGGTATTTTTCCTCGGAACCAACGAAAACGCCTATGGGCATGGAACCCTGATGGATTGCGGGTTTGTGCTGGATAATCTGATGCTTGGGTTGGCTGCACAGGGCTATGGGTCTTGCCCTCAATTCAGCGTCATGGCGTATCCAGAAATTCTCAAAAAACACATTCCAGGCAGCGATGATACCCTGTTTATTGCGGCGCTACCATTCGGCGTTCCTCGTAAAGACAGTGTTGTGAATACCTACCAACCGCCTCGACTTCCTGTGGCGGAATGGTTCCACGTGGTGGAATAATCGTTTTCTCCCTACGCGAATCCTCTGCGGATTCCTATGATATGGAAAGCGATGGATAGCACTTTTTTCTGGCTTACGTTAGGCGCTTTTTTACTCTGCCTGGTCTTCACCCTTTCTCTGGGCATTAGTTTCTCGTCTTCGCGAACATTTCGCAACGCCCTCGACCGTTCTTTTCTGCTTATTATCGCCCTTGTCACCCTATGGAATTTTATTTCCATTTTGGAGCAAATCCCTTTTCTCGGGATGGATCTTAAACTTCTTTTTTTCCGTTGGTCATCATCCATTTGGATCTTCCTAGGTGTTGCAACCTATGATTTCCTGCGAAAGCTCGCTTCCGCACCCAGGACCTGGCGCACAGATGCCATGCTTGTCATAGCCTCCTTGTCATCGGTTTGGACTGTGTTTTTTCCTCATGCAATTTCCCGTGTTTCGGAGGGGCCTTTTGGTTTCTTTGCCATTCCAGGGGCAGAACTTTTTCCCATTATGCTGGCAAACAACCTAGCGCCTGTAACTTGGGGGCTTGTCCTGATTTTTCGAAGGATTCCTTTAGCGTCTACCGAGGAGTTACGCCCTTTACACATGACCTTATGGGTAACGCCAATTGTTCTCGTTCTTAGTCAATTGCTAAGCGGAGCTCTTCCCTTGCTCGGATATCCAGAATGGTCCAAATTAGGGAGCATGGGATTGACGATCCTAGTGGCAATCTATTATTTCGCCACCCTCTCTCGGGAAGACACTTCCATTTCTGTTTCGCAAGCCGCCAAATCTTTGTTCCAAGAAATGACAGATGGCATTATCTTGACCGACTTGGAAGGAGTGATTGACCAGATCAATCCAGCTGGAGCACGTTTGTTGGGGCGTTCCCAGGAGACAATGGTGGGGAAGACATTGAGTGCCTTTATCCCACAATTTCGAGAAGATCAGTGGTATCAGGATTATCCATTCCACTTCCAGCAGGCAGGCCGCAATGTAAGCTGCAACCTGACGTCTGTGCTGCAGAAAAATAAGGGGATTCCCTATGGACGGATGCTAATTTTGCGAGATACCTCGGATTTGGTGGAGCTACGACGGCGTTCTCAAAATATTCAGGAATCTCTGGATCAGCAAAGCGCGGAGCGCATCCTGGCGCTCAAAGAGGCTCATGAACGAATCCGTGCACGCGAGCAGCAACTTCAATCCCTCCTAGACAATTTGCCCTTCCAAGTTCATCTCAAAGACAGCCGCGGCCAGTATATCATGCAAAACAGACTGGATCGGGAACGCCGAGGGAATCTGTTGGGCTTTAATCTGGATTCCGCTGATTTGCCTCTCGAGTTCAAAGAAGAGGCTCAGAAAGGGGATGCGGTTGCCTTGAAGGGTGGCGAATATGATGAGGATTTCGCAATCGAAGAAAATGGGCAGCAAGAACATTTCCGCAGTATCAAGCGTCCAATCCGCGGTAGTTCAGGAGAAATTGAAGCGATCCTCGGCATTCTGATGGACGTGACGGCCATGCACCGTCTGGAACAGGAGCGAATGGAATTTAAAGAGCGTCTACTGCGTTCTCATAAGATGGAGGCTATTGGCACTTTAGCGGGAGGCATCGCCCACGATTTCAACAATATCCTAGGGGCATTGACAGGCTATTGCGAATTGGCAGCGGAGACTCTTCCCGCAGAGGCGCCTGCGCAGAAATACTTAAAAGAGTCCCTCATTGCAGCAGAACGAGGTCGCCAACTCGTGCAGCAAATCCTGACCTTCAGTCGTCAGGGTGAAAAGACGAGTAAACCCGTCGCAGTGGCTTTTACAATCCGCGAAACGCTCAGCCTCCTTCGAGTAAACTCACCGAAACGGGTTCAAATTCAAACGATGGTCCCTCCCCATGAGGTCTATATTCTGGGAGATCCGGTGGAATTACATCGTATCATTATGAACCTCTGCACCAATGCACTCCACGCGATGCGAGACAATGGAGGGAAATTATCGGTCTCTTGTGAGGAACATTCGACTCCGATTCCAACAACGCAATGGGGCCTTCAATTACCTGCAGGACAATGGATTTGTATTGAAATTTCCGATACGGGAATAGGCATTCCAGAAGAAAATTTGCCACGGATTTTTGATCCTTTTTTCACTACGAAAAAAACGACAGAAGGATCTGGTTTAGGGCTTAGTGTGGTTCATGGACTATTACAGGATTGGGGTGGATACATAGCGGTTCGATCCAGAAAAGACGAAGGTTCTACCTTCCGGATATACTTACCGGCCCTCCAACGTAGGCAACGCGCCACAGATCAGCAGGAGTCCTTCGCTACAGCCGTTCTCCTGCAACTCAGAGATGCCTCCTTGCAACAAAAAATTCAAGATGCGTTCTCTGGACGCAGTGTCCGTTGGATGTCGCTTCGCTCTTTGGAGGACATTCCCCGACTCTGGAGGGTGAATCCATGGCATTTAGCCGTTTTTAACCAAGCAGAATTAGATTTGCCTTTTGAACTTTTGTTCCAGCAATGGAGATCCCAGGGCATTCAGTCCTCTTTCGTTGTATTTTCAGAGAAAGCGGATCCACAGGATTTGAACTTTCTGGAGCAAGTATCCTTATTGCCACCGAATACGTCTCAGGAAGAAATCCAGACCACGTTAAGGAAATTTCTATGGCCAACGTCCTGATTATCGACGACGACCATCAAATGCGCTCCTTGTTACGCGAGGCATTCCTATTGGCAGGAATTGAAGCGGAAACAGCAGCCGATGGCCGTGAAGCACAAAGTCTACTATCCACACAATCCTTCCGCGTTGTGGTGACCGACATCGTAATGCCGGATATGGATGGATTCGAAATCATTTTTATGCTCCGACAGAAGTACCCGCAAACCGCAATCGTTGCTATATCGGGGGGAGGCCGCATCAATGCGACAGACTATCTCGATTCAGCGAGAGGATTCGGTGTAGCCGCCACATTTCAAAAGCCGTTAAACCGAAAGGCATTAATCGCCAAAGTGCAAGAACTACTGGATGCCGAAACCTAAAGGCCCCTCTAAAATATGGACCCGTAGGTAAGCGGAGCTTGAACGGGCCCATCAAATGTGCGAGGAAAGGCCGTTCACCCCACCGAGTTCGGTGCGAAGCTGTTCCTCGGCGTCTCGGACGGCTTTGTGTACTTCGACTATCTATCGTGGAGCGCGCTCCATGAAGGGGCTGACTTGCTCAGACGGGCCGTTGCGCGCAAGCGTGCGGCCAAGGAGGTTCGCCAGAACGAGTTGGACCGCATCGCGGTCGAATCGAACCGGTCGACTGCGGAATTTAGGACCCAACGAACAACAATTGGTACTCCTGGACGAGCTCTTCTGGGGCGAGGTTGTGGCCTTGCTGATGGATGCGTTCCTTGACGCGGGCGAGCAGAGGAAGCAACAGGGAGTCTTCCACGGTGACCCCCTGCTGGCGCAAAAGATGCCGTAAGGCGTCCCGGCCCGTGGTGGCGCCCAGTACGATTTCGGGGCCTGGCTTTCCCACCAGTTCCGGCGCATAGGGCTGGTAGGTGCGGGGATCGCGCAACAGTCCCTGCACATGGATGCCGCTCTGATGCCGGTTACTGTCCGAGCCCACAATGGGCTGACTGGCGGGGATGGGGCGCTCCATGGCTCTGGACACTTGTTTGCAGAGACGTTGCACCGACTCCAAATGGAATTTGTCCGCCTCGGGATGACCACGCAATTTGAGCGCCAAGGCGACCTGCTCCAGGGCGGCATTGCCGCAACGCTCGCCGATTCCCAGCACCGTTGCGCTCACGTGGCTGGCGCCGGACTGAAGAGCGGTCAAAGCGTTGGCTGTGGCCATGCCTAGATCGTTGTGACCATGAAATTCGAGGTCGAGGCCGGGGCAGGCGCTGCGCAGATTTGTAAACAAATGTTGCACTTCCAATGGGCTAAGTAACCCCAAGGTGTCTGCCACCCGTAGACGGGACACCCCTTTATCCACCATTTGCTGACAAAATGTTGATAAACGCTCTATGGAAGTGCGGCTGGCGTCCTGCGCCCCGGCGCTGACAAAGGAAAAATGCCGCTTGGCCTCGGCGATGAATTCCTGCAAAAAGGATTGCGCGGCTTCCCAGCTCCAGCCGATGGAGGAGAGTTGCACATCGGACATGGGGAACGCGACATGGGCACGCTGGGCGCCCAGTTTCTGCGCAATTTCCAGATCCTCTTGCCGGGCACGGCACCATAGGAGCCACTGTGCTTCCGGCACAGCCTGCATCAACGTGCGCGTCTCTTCCTGGCCCCGGGGATCCAGCACCGGGGAACGGATCTCCAGCTCCGTGACGCCAAATTCAACCAGGCCACGGGCAATGGCGATGCGATCCTCCACCCGCAGGCAGACGCCAGGCGCCTGTTCGCCGTCCCGCAAGGTGGTATCGATCAACATAGGGAAACCGGGTTATCCCAAACGGCCTTCCGCAGGCAGTTCGCCGTTTTCAATGCCATCAAGGACTTCGTCGATGCGTTCCTCGGTGACTTCGCCATACCAGACATTGTCCGGCTGGACGATCATCACAGGGCCTTTTTCACAGGCCTTGAGACAACCGGTGCTGGAGACCATGGCGTCCATGCCCCGGCTGATGATTTCGTCGTTCAAATACTGAAGAAGAGCCACCGCTTTCTTTTTGTTGCACATGCCCTGCGCCTCTCCGGTCAATCGGAAAGAATTGCAGAGAAAAAAGTGTTTGGCGGGAATTTGCATGAAGAGCCTCCTATGGCTTTAAGGGATGTGAAAATTAGGCGCCGCATCCGGTTCCGTCGCCACCGCATTCGGAGCCGCACTTGAACATGGAGCGGTCCTGCTTGGCGGCAGGCAGTTTTCCGCCGGCGATGGTGGCCAGATGGTCTTCGATGAATCCATTGACTTCCACCACCTTGAGTTCGGACTTGCCTAGGATTTCCAAAGGCTTGCCGCCGATGCCAGACACCAGCAGGACGCCGCAGTCGTGCAGGGTGGAGGCCATGATGTCCCACCGCATGTCACCCAACCCGCTCGGGGGCGCGGTGCGTTCTTCCAGAAGGCGATAGCCATCCTCGAAAGGCTCGAAAACCAGCAGGCGTTCCGCCTCGCCCAAGTGCTGATTGACAAAGACGCCTTCCTGGGTGGCAACCGCAACGCGGGGCTTTTCCTTGAAAGGCGCGTTGACCTCCAGCAAAATTTGTTGATAGCGAGGATCTTCCTGGCCCAGCAGGCCAGCGGCATCGGAACGGCAACGCTTGCAGTGGGTCATAAGCGGCACATACTGCGAGACCGCCTGCCGCAACTGGTCCATCAATTCCAGAGTGGGTTCGGGCACGTGGTCGAAGAACTCGTTCTCGTTTTTGCCCACGGGAATGAGGTTCATGCGGTCGATGTGCAGGGTGGACAGCTGACGGGCGAGCTCGGGGATGTGATGGTCGTTGATGCCCGGAAGCACCACGGTGTTGATCTTGACGGTGAAGTCCATGGCCTTGAGCGCCTCTATGGCCTCCATCTGACGTTCGAGCATCATTTGTGCCGCCGCCAGGCCGCGGTAGGTCTTCTTGTTGAAGCGGACCCAGGCATACACCTCCGCCAGGATCACCGGATCCACCGCGTTGACGGTCACAGTGACATAGTTGACCCCCAGGCCGTGCAGTTCCTGGATATGGGGAGCGAGTTCCAAACCATTGGTGCTCAGGCAACCGATCATCTCTGGGAACTCCTTACGCATCAGACGCAAGGTTTCCAAAGTCTCTGCCGGGTTGGCAAAGGCGTCCCCCGGGCCAGCAATGGCGGCGACGGAGATGCGCGGGTCATGCGCGACACTGCGGCGCAAATAGTCCATAGCCTTGTTGGGTGACAGCACGGCGCTGGTGACCCCAGGACGGTTCTCATTGGCGCAGTCGTACTTGCGGTTGCAGTAGTTGCATTGGATGTTGCAACGCGGCGCCACCGGCAGATGGACACGGCCATGGGTATGCTGAGCTTTCTGGCTGAAGCAGGGATGGAGTTCTTGGTTCTGGTTCATATTGTGGGGCCCCTTGAGATTAATAAGTCTTGTATCCGACTGGAGAAGTGTCTTGTTGATGTTGCAACCAAGTGTTGATGATCTCGTCAAACAAACGCTGCGTTCCTTGGTAGCCGACATGCAAAATGCGAGGGCCGCCCATACGGTCCTGGATGGGAAAACCGCAACGCACCAAAGGAACGCCCAGATGACGTGCCACCGCGTAGCCCCGGCTATTGCCCACCATCATCTGGATGCCGCGCTCCTGGCAGAGCTCCGTCAGATCCTCAAAGTCGGACATGCCGATCACTGAGATGTCTTCGGAACATACCAGGTCCTGCAAGGACCGGCGTAGACGTTCCGGGCTTCCACCCGTGGCGCAGACCAGGGGCATCATGCCGGTTTCCGCCGCCAGATGCGCCAAGGCGACCACCCATTCTTCTTCGCCGAATACAGCCAAACGAAGTCCAGAGGCGTACTTGTGCGCATCCACGTAGGAGTCCACCAGACGTTCACGTTCCTGCGTGTAGCGCGCTAACATGGGCTTTCCCGAAAGAGCTTCCAGTCTTCCCATGAAGTGGTCGGTGGCATCAATGCCGATTGGCAGAGGCATCGTGTCGCATGAAACGTTATGTGTTAATTCCAGCCATTGCCCTGCCGTTGAATTTCCCTGTAGGGGCAATTCAAATTCAATGGTGGCGCGGGCATGGGTGACCGACCGAATTTCTGCCAGAGTGGTCCCCCCATTGGGAAGGCTTTGCCATTCCTGCCATTGTCCATCGTCCATGGTCTGGGAATAATCGGGTAACAACATAGGACGCAAACCGAAACTTTCCACAATGTCGCGCAGGTGGCGCAGATCGGCGGCGCTTACCATGCCGGGCAACAAGTTCACGTCGTGGGTGGACTCGGCGTCAAGCGGGCTTTCGGCCCCATATTGCACCAAAGCCAGGACTGCGGCGAAGAAGCCGTCTCGGTGCGAACCACGGTAGCTCGGGGTGGACACGTTGATCACAGGCACGTTGGCTGGATCGGAACGCCACGGGGTGAGCATTCCGTGGATGTCCTCGCCCATGGTTTCGCTGAGGCAGGATGTGGAGACTCCCAGAATTTCTGGCTTGTATTGAAACACCACGTTTTTGAGCGCCTCCAGCAAATTGCGGCCACCACCAAACACAGCGGAGGATTCAGAAAAGTTGCTACTGGCGATGTCCACTGGCTCGCGGAAGTGACCGATCAGATAACGCCGGATATAGGTGCTGCAACCTTGTCCGCCATGGATGATGGGCATACAACCGTGAACGCCCAGAAACGCCATGGAGGCGCCTAGTGGAGCGCAAACGCGGCAACTGTTACGCGTGGCGACGCTTTCGTGTTGAACCATCTGGATCATAACATTCTCCGGCGATCTACAAACTTCCAGACTGGGCTCAAGAGACTGGATTCCACTTCGTGGGCAAAATTCAACATGCCATCAAATCCGACCAAGGAACTCTTCCGTTCATGATTGTGGTCGCAGAATGCCATCCCCAGTTTGAACGCCATTGGCCGTTCCTTGACTCCCCCAATAAATAAGGTGGCCTGGGTGACACGGGCGAAATGCGAGAGCTCGCGGGGGTTAGAATCATCCACAATCACAGTCCCTGGATCGCAAAGGGCGCGGATTTGCTGGTAATCGTCGCTCGAACCCGTTTGGGAGCCGACCACCACCGTACGAATACCGAGGCGGCGCAGGGCCTGAATCAGGGAAATCGCTTTAAAGGCTCCTCCCACATAAATGCAGGCTTTGTGTCCGTCCAGGCGCTTGCGGATGGCCTCTAGTTCTGGATTTACCCGGGCGACTTCACGGGCCACCAGTTGGCGGGTGCGCTTGAGCATTTCCGGGTCGCCGAAATGGCGGGCGGTGTCGTACAGGGATTGGGCGGTATCCTCTAGGCCAAAGAAAGATACGCGCAGGTAAGGAATGCCATATTCCTTTTCCATCTTCTTGGCGAGCGCCGTCATGGAGCCAGAGCACTGCAATATGTTCAGGCGGGCCCGGTGAGCGCGGCGAATGTCATCCACGCGTCCGTCACCCGTGAGACTTGCGACCACCTCCACGCCCATTTCCTCAAAGAGCTTGCGCATGGCCCAACCTTCACCGGCGATGTTGAACTCCCCTAAAAGATTGATGGAGTAGGGCCCAGGAAGTTTTTCTTCGCTGTTGTCTTGACCTACCAGGGTTTCCAGAGCGGCGCAGGCGGCGTTGTAACCGTCCTTTTTGGTGCCCCGGAAGCCTTCGGACTGCACGGGAATCACCGGAATGCCGAACTCGGCCTCCGCTTCCCTGCAGGTGCGTTCAATGTCGTCGCCAATCAAACCCGCGATGCATGTCGCATAAACGAATGCCGCCTTGGGTTGGTATTGGGGAATGAGTTCTGCCAAAGCCTTGGCCAAGCGTCCCGTGCCTCCGCGGATAATATCCTGTTCGCGCAGGTCGGTGCAGAAACTCATACGGTGCAGCTCCGGTCCAGAGGACAGGGAGCCACGGATGTCCCAGGTATAGGCGGCGCAACCCACGGGGCCATGCACCAGATGCAGGGCGTCGCTGATAGGATACAGGACTACACGCGATCCGCAGAAAGTGCAGGCGCGTTGGCTCATGGAACCAGCGATGCTCGGAACGTCGCAACGAATTGATTTTTCTTCGCTCAGGCTGACGTGTTCGCGCCGCTTTTCCAAGACGGGGAAATCTGTGGACGGATTCATCATGCATAGGCATACGCAAAAAGCCTGCCAATGCGTTTTTCGCTTGGTTTTTCAGGGTCCTATGAATAAAAGCTACCTAGATGTCGGATTCTGTTTTCCGAAACCACGAATTCGTTGCTTAGGGTTGCATGGAATGCATACAAGATTTGTTACATGTCGCGCAAGCGCCGCATCGCCTCGCGGATGGGCAAAGCCTCCACATCCTCCCGGTATGGGTAGGCCTCTTGCACCGGGGCGATGATCCAGCGGGTGTCGGGCTTCACCTGCTCACACGCCGACCAGAAACCGCGCTCCACCTTGGGAGCTGCGCTGAGCTTGCATTCCACGGCGAGAGTCCGCAGGCCTTTCTGCATCACGATGTCGATTTCAGAGCCGCCGGAGTCGCGATAAAAACGGAAGTCCCAGCCCTTGCCCACCATCCACAGCTGGTCGAGCACAAAACCCTCCCAGGAGGCACCGCATTGCGGCCAGCCGAGCAGATCCTCGTATTTGCGTAATCCGAGCAACGCATGCACGATCCCGCTGTCGCGCACAAAGACTTTGGGAGCACGGATGAGACGCCGCCCGGAAGTTCCGGCCCAAGGCTCCAGTTGCCGCACCATGAAGGTCCCGGACAGCGCGTCGATGTAACGCCGGATGGTGGTGTGGGATACGCCCAGAGATTCACCGATGCGCGAATGGTTGAGCAAGCCCCCTTGCGCGTATGCGAGCATGCGCCACAGGCGACGCAGGGTCTCCGCCGGAAAGGGGAACCCGAGGTTTGCCAGGTCACGCTCCAAAAAGGTGGATACAAACTCCTGCCGCCAGCGGAAAGACGCCTCAGCGCCCTTGAGGATGCTGCGGGGAAAACCGCCCTGGACCCATAGAGCCTCAATGGGGCCCTCCCACTCCTCCGCCGAAAAGGGGCCGAGCTCCACAAAGGCGATGCGCCCGGCCAAGGTCTCCGAACCCTGTTTCAACAAATCCGGGCTAGCGGAACCCAGCACAAGGAATTGCCCATTGCGGTCGGACTCGTCCACCAGGGAGCGCAACAAAGGAAAAAGCTCCGGTTTGCGCTGAATTTCATCCAGACAGACCAGGCGTTGGCCCGCGTGGCGCAAAAAGAGTTCGGGATCCGATAATTTCGCCAAATCCGAGGGGCGTTCCAGGTCGAGATAGAGGGAATCCGGGATGTCCGCCAGGACCATTTTGGCCAGGGTGGACTTGCCGCATTGCCGGGGTCCTAGAATCCCCACAATGGGGTTTTCCTGCAAGCCCTGCAGGATTTTCGAAACATCCGACCGCTTATTTTTACTTTGTAAATCGAACTCCATAAGTTCAATTTACAACATTAAAATGGCTAAGGCAACGTTGGAATCGCGCCTACCTTATAAAAGCTCCGCTTGCCGACCTGCAACACGAGTCGTCCCCCGGCTTCGACTGCGATGGACATGGCCGGGTCCGTCAATTTTTCGCCGTTGAGTTTGACTCCGCCGTTTTGGATCATGCGGCGGGCCTCGCCTTTGGAGGCAAAGGCACCGATCTGCACCAGGAAATCCAGGGCCGGATAAGAACCAGCCACCACCATTTTTTCAATGGCGTCGCCGGGGATGGCGTGGCCGCTATGCACGGAACGCTCGCGTTCTGCGGCCTGGGTTGCGGCAGTCGCGCCATGGTACTGGGTAACGATATCCAGGGCCAGCCTATGTTTGGCCTCGTTGGGGTTGAGCTTGCCCGTTTGGATGTCCGCCGCCATCTGGGTAATTTCCACAGGGGACACATTGGTGAGCAAAGTGAACCAATCGGCGATCAAGGTGTCAGGAATGGTGTACACCTTGTGGTACATCACATCGGCGGGTTCGTTGATGCCGATGTAGTTGCCTACGCTCTTGGACATCTTGGTTTTGCCATCGGTGCCGATGAGTATGGGCATGAAGAGCCCAATTTGCGGTTCTTGGCCTTCTGCGAGCTGGATTTCCCGGCCGCGCAACACGTTGAACTTTTGGTCGGTGCCGCCGATTTCCACGTCGGAGCGGATCATCAGGGAATCGTAGCCCTGCATGAGCGGATACATGAATTCGTGCAGGGAGATGGGGTTGCCGGAACTGTAGCGGTTCTGGAAGTCTTCGCGTTCCAGCATCTGCGCGACGGTGATCTGGGAGAGAAGCTTGGTGACCTGGTCAAAGGTCATGGACTTGAACCATTCGCCATTGTAGACGATCTCGGTGCGGGAGCGGTCCACGATTTTGAAAAACTGTTCCTGGTAGTGCCGGGCGTTTTCCAGCACCTGCTCGTGGGACAGGCGAGGGCGAGCCTTGGAGCGGCCGCTGGGGTCGCCCACGGTGGCCGTGTAATCCCCGACGATCAAGACCACCTGATGGCCAAATTGCTGGAATTGCGCGAGTTTACGCATGACCACAGTGAAACCAAGATGCACATCGGGCGCAGTAGGATCTACGCCCAGCTTAATGCGCAGGGGCTTTCCGGTCTCAAGGGCTTTTTTGAGCTTTGCTTTCAATTCGTTCTGGGGGACGATCTCAACGACGCCGCGCATCAGCGCGTCAAGCTGTTCTTGCAAGGTAGCGGTCATGCGGGATTCTCTGGGGATTCTGGATCCAAGGAGACGATGGCTGCCTGTACGCTTTTTTCGGTCTCCGTAAGGATCCTTCGGCAGGTTTTTAGTAAATCTGCCGCCTTCTGTACTTGTCCGGCTAGCTCGTCAATGCCCACATCGGTATTATCGATGCGCTCAAGGATCTGTTCTAGCTGATCCATGGCTTCTTGATAACTTTGATTTTTTTCTCCAGACATGCCCGAAAGATAGGATTTTTCCCTATGAACCTAGATCCCGCTATTAGTTTTGAGCAAGGGCAAAAAGGTGGCCAAAGTGTTCCAGGAATCGGTTAAGTCCATAGATCCTCCAGGAGAGAATCCCAGCAACTGAAACGGACACGGTTCCTTACTCTGCAAGGCATTATGGGATTCAGTTGGCCGGGCCGATTCGCCCATGATCTCTTGCGCCCCAAGGTTTTCGGCCTCCGCTCCCCCGTACCCTCCAAGTGCGCCGTACCCACGGGGCATAGCACAACGGGCAAAGCCCGAAGCCGTTGAGTTTTGCATAGCATTCCGTAGGGCTACGTTAACGGACTGCACATCGATCGGCCGGACCGGAATCCCTGTCTTCGTAAGATCTCGGCGCGATTCTAGCCCTCCTAACTGCGGGATTTAGGTTTACGAAAAATCCCCGCACCATGGGTGCGGGGATTGATGGAACTAGGAGAGAAAAGAGTTGCGTGTCATTTACGAATTTGAATCACAGAGCCCTGCCCATTGGCATGAAGGATGTAAATTCCAGGAGAAACGTGTAGGTGAATGGATTCACCAGCGTACATTTGGCGAGAGAGGATACTCCTTCCGAGCACATCGTTCAGACGAATGGAGACGTCTTGTGTGGCGATAAGCGATGCTCCTTGGAGCTGCACGGGAGAGACGCTTAAAACGCTGTTTTTGACCAGTGTCGGATCATCCTCCGACGAACTGGAACCTTCAGAATCTGAAGACTCAGATTCTGAACTGCTGGAAAGTTCCGTAACGATCGTCAGCACAAAGGACGCTTTTGCTGATGCTTCTATGGAACTGCTGGATGATGTGCTGGTGTAAAGCGTGTCGTAGAGGGAAATTGTATCGACTCCCACGGCGTCAGTGGTGACGGTAATGAACAAACAACGTTTTCCTTCGCTGTTCGTTGAAATGGTTAAAGACGTTAAATCGGTGTTTGTGTGCGAAAATCCGTAACTCTTCGTGTAGTCTCCATTGGATGAAAAAACATTTCCAAAGACGATTGAATCTGCCGTAGTGTTCACGAGAATTGTGGTGTCGTTGGGCTCGCTTACGGTGATCGTCCCACTTTCGCTTCCTGATGACATATCACTAGCCGATGAGAGCCCGAACTCCCCGGATGACATGTCCTCCATAGATGAGAGGCTGAACTCCCCAGACGACATGCCCTCCATAGATGAAAGGCTGAATTCTCCAGACGACATGCCTTCCATAGATGAGAGGCTGAATTCTCCAGACGACATGCCTTCCATAGATGAGAGGCTGAACTCCCCACCTTGGTCTTGGCCATTGCGTTGGTCGATATGCAGGTGACCAAG